>JBEPZQ010000007.1:0-21641 GCA_041640755.1 Thermodesulfovibrio sp.
TTATTTGAAATATTCCGTTAATACTTGATAGACTGTAAAATGCACTTTAAAAATACTCCTGCCATAGCTGTAGTCATGCAAGATGAAGATGTTTTGTCTGTGCCAAAAGAGAGGCTCAAAGGTGCTGACCTCATTGAGCTAAGAGTAGATATGTTTAAAAATCCAGACAAATACAAGGAAATCTTTTCAGTTGCAAAATCAAAATATGAATTACCAATCCTTTGCACGGTTAGAGCTGTAAATGAAGGCGGAAGAAGGGAAATTAAAGACAGGCTCAAAATTTATCATGAAGTAGCAGAATATTGCAGTTTTTTTGATATAGAAATATTATCCGAAGACTGCAAAGAACTGAGAAAAATAAGCAGAGAGAGAAATATAAATCTTATTGGCTCATATCATAATTTCAACTATACCCCTGTAGAAGAGGAATTGGAAAAAATATTTCAAAGAGGCAAGGAAACAGGAGCAGATATTGTAAAAATAGCTACAATGGTAAATCAGAGAAGTGATTTAGAGAAGCTTCTTATGTTTACTTTGAAGCATAAAGATTATGGTGTTATTGTTATAGGAATGGGACAGAAAGGAGTTCCATCAAGGGTTGTAAATCCAATCTTTGGTTCGTTACTTACTTATGCAAGCTTGAATGAAGCATCTGCTCCGGGACAGATTAATTTAAATGAAATGGTCTATATTTTTGATAGACTTGAAATAAGAAAAGAAAAAGCCTAAAGCAGAGCGCTCTGCCTCAGGCTGAACTTTTGCTCCCTTTACTTTATATTAGCTTTCCAGTAAGCTTTGATTTTATCCTTTAATTCCTTAGGAAGTGGTACATAGTCAAGCTTTTTGGCTGATTCATCACCTCTCTGAAATGCCCAGTCAAAGAATTTGATTACGGATTTGTTAACATCTGTTTTCTCTCTTGCAAGAAGAATGTATGTTGCTCCAGTGATGGGCCATGCTTTTTTACCTGGAGCATTGGTCATCCATGCATGAAAGTGTTCTTTTGGGTCAAGCTTTGCTGTCTTGGCTGCCTCAGCAAAACTTTCAAAGTCTGGTGCGACTATCTGTCCAGCGGCATTTTTGAGAAGTGTTGATGGAAGTTTATTTTGTTTCGCATAAGCAAATTCAACATATCCAATAGAGTAAGGTGTTCTTTTGACATAATTTGCGACCCCTTCATTTCCCTTTGCTCCAATGCCTGTTGCCCATTTTACAGCAGTTCCAAAACCTACTGAGTCAGCCCATTTTTTGCATGCTCCGCTTAGATAATGGGTAAAAATTGAAGTTGTTCCAGAGCCGTCTGAACGATAGATAACGGTAATAGGCTTGGAAGGAAGTTTAATATTCGGATTTAATGCTTTAATCTTTGGATTATCCCATGTTTTGATCTCTCCAAGAAAAATCTCACACATTGTTGTTCCATCAAGAACCAGAGCTCCATGATTTACCTCTGGAAGATTAACAATCGGAACAACACCGCCAATAACTGCAGGAAATTGGAGAAGTTTAGATTTTTCTATCTCTTCTGGTTTAAGAGGCATATCAGAAGCACCAAAGTGAACAGTTCTTTCTGTTATTTGCCTTATTCCACCGCCTGAACCTATTGACTGATAATTAATCTTAATTCCAGTGGATTTGAAATAATCATTTGCCCAACTTGAATAGAGAGGATAAGGAAAAGTAGCTCCTGCACCATTAATCATCTGGGAAGCAATAGGTTGATTAGCAAGGAGAAATACAAAAGATAAAATAATCACAGCTACTAATCGCGCCATAAAATACTCCTTTCTTTGAAATTTTTTTGAAATGAACTTCTTATCAATAAGTATAACACAAGACTTAACTTTTGTAACAAAATCTTAACATTTATGTAACAATGCTGTAACAAAAGGATGCTAAAGTAAAAGTATGAAAAATAAAAAATCGGAGGTGTTTTATGAAGTATCCAAGTTTTAAGGGTTTTTGTTTGGTCGGATTGATCTTAGCGGTCATTGTTCTCTTCTCAGTTTCCATTCTTCCTGCACAGCCGATCATCAAGATTGACGGTTCATCAACAGTTTATCTAATCACCGAGGGTATTGCAGAGGAATTTCAAAAGGCAAAAAAAGGCGTAGCTAAAGTAACAGTTGGAATTTCAGGAACTGGTGGCGGATTCAAAAAATTCTGCCGCGGTGAGACAGACATTTCAGATGCTTCAAGACCAATTCTGGCTAAGGAAATTGAGGAATGCAGGAAAAATGGAATAAGGTACATTGAGCTTCCTGTTGCCTATGATGCATTGGCAGTTTTTGTAAACACAAAGAATAACTGGATTAAAGGCGATTGCATAGGTATTGACCAGCTTAAGAAAATGTGGGAGCCAGACGCACAGGGAAAAATTACTAAATGGAATCAAGTTGATCCTACTTGGCCAGACAAAGCATTAAGACTTGCAGGACCCGGTGGTGATTCTGGAACATTTGAGTACTTTACAGAAGCCGTAGTTGGAAAGGCAAAGGCAAGCAGGGGTGATTATGTGGCAAGCGAAGATGACAATGTTATAATGAATGCTGTTATAAGAGATGTTGGAGGTCTTGGATACGTCGGACTTGCCTATGTAATTGAAAATAAAGGTAAGGTGAAGGCTCTTAAAATCAAAAACCCAAAGACAGGAGCCTGTGTTGAACCGGGTGAAAAAACAGTAAAGGATGGATCATATCAGCCTCTTTCAAGACCTCTTTTTATCTATGTGAACGAAAAATCAGCAAAAGAAAAACCTGAAGTTAGAGAATTTGTAGAGTTTTATCTAAAGAATGCTGCAAAAATCTCTAAGCAAGTAGGATACATCCCTCTTCCATCCAATGCATATCCTCTGGCAGAGGAGAGATTCAAAAACATGAAAGTAGGAACTGTCTTTGGTGGAGAGCTTCAGATAGGACTCACAATTGACGATCTCTTAAAGAGAGAGTTAAAGCAGTAGGAGTAAGGATTTGAGTTTATTCGGCAATTTAGGCTACAAAAAATTAAAAAATAAGATAATGCTGGCGGTATTTTTTACCGCCGGCTTTTTTACAATATTCATAACTATCGGCATTGTATATGTTCTTTTAAAAGATACGATAGAATTTTTCAATATCGTATCAATAAAAGAGTTTCTTACAGAAAAAGAATGGACTCCTCTGTTTGCCAATCAAAAGTTTGGAATTTGGCCCCTTGTTGCTGGAACATTCCTAATTGCAGGAATTGCTGTAATAATATCAGTGCCTCTTGGGCTATTAATCGCAGTCTATCTTAGTGAATATGCTCCCCATAGTGTAAGGGAGATTGTAAAGCCTATTATTGAATTTCTTGAGGCTATTCCAACTGTTGTTTATGGTTATTTTACATTGCTGTTTGTAACACCTTTACTTCAAAAAATTGTGCCCGATTTAGAGGCTTTTAATTCACTTGCTCCAGGGATTGTTCTCGGATTTATGATTTTACCCTATACTGCATCTATGGCTGAAGATGCAATGAAGGGTGTTCCTCAGAGAATAAGAGAGGCATCTTATGCTTTGGGAGGGACTAAATTTAGGACTGCTGTTAGCATAGTAATACCGGCTGCTATATCAGGAATAATCGCAGGGTTTATTCTTGGAGCATCCCGTGCAATAGGTGAAACAATGGTCGTAGCAGTGGCTGCAGGAATGTATCCGAATTTAACTCTTGATCCAAGAGTGCCTGTGCAAACTATGACAGGATACATAGTGCAAGTTGCATTGGGAGATTTGCCCTTTGGTTCAATTGAATATCTATCAATTTTTGCGGTTGGCTTGGCTCTATTTATTATTGCATTTGTATTCAATTCAATCGCTCTTTGGCTAAGGTCAAAAATTAGGGAGGCTTACTGATAATGAAAAGACTTAGTTCAAGGACTGATATTATTTTTCCTATTATTGGTTTTTTAGGCTTATTTCTCGTAATCTCCTTTATGATTACACTGGTTTTAGACATATTCTTAGATGGTTTATCTAAACTTAAAGATCCTTCTTTTTACGCTTCATATCCTTCAAGATTTCCCGATAAATCGGGAATTCTTGCTGCTTGGGTTGGAACTTTGCTTGTAATGGGAGGAGCAATATTCTGGTCTCTTTTGATAGGAATTCCGGCAGGGATTTATCTTGAAGAATATGCCTCCAGAAAAGGAATAATTGGTAAAATTGAGACTATAATTGAACTTAACATAAATAATCTTGCTGCTGTTCCAGCTATAATCTATGGTCTTTTAGCATTAGGAATTTTTGTCTATCGTTTTAATTTTGGTGAGAGTATTCTCACAGCAGGACTGACTTTGAGTCTTTTGATGCTCCCTGTAATTGTTGTTAATACAAGAGAGGCAATAAGGCGAATCCCAAGAGACATAAGAGAAGGTGCTTATGCAGTCGGAGCAACAAAATGGGATACTATTAGGGACCACATTCTTCCATATTCACTTGGAGGGATTTTAACAGGTCTTATAATTGCCGCATCAAGGGCAATAGGAGAGACAGCACCTTTAATTACAATAGGAGCTTTGACTTTCATTGCATTTCTGCCACCTTCTCCATTTACTTCTAATTTTCCTTTTATATCCGGTGAAAAGCTATGGGAGGTTCTCTTGTCTCCTTTCACGGTGCTACCCATTCAAATATTTAACTGGGTATCACGACCACAGGCAGACTTTCAAATAAATGCAGCTGCTGCAGGGTTTGTTCTTCTTGTGTTAACTGTTTTGATGAATGCTATAGCATATTACTTTAGACAGAAAGTGAGGAGAAAATACATATGGTAATAGAAACACTAAAATGGTTATTTTTTGGTACACAGGAAAATATAAATAGCAAAGTGCAATCCAAAACACTTCAAAATCCTGAGGGCGAGATTAAATTAGAGGTTAAAGATTTTAATTTTTACTATGGTGAATTTAAGGCTTTGAAAAATATAAACTTCAAAATTCCCACAAAAAAAATAACAGCATTAATTGGTCCGAGTGGATGTGGTAAGACAACTCTACTAAGATGTTTTAACAGAATGCATGATCTTTACCCCGGTTCAAAGTACGATGGCTCTATAATCCTGCATCCAGATGGAATAAACATTGTTGACAAAAATATTGATGTTCTTGAATTAAGAAGAAGAGTTGGAATGGTTTTTCAAAGACCCAATCCGTTTCCAAAATCAATCTTTGAAAATGTAGCATATGGTTTAAGAGTAAATGGAATCAAAGATAAAAATATAATAAAGCAAAGAGTGGAGTGGGCTTTAAAAGGAGCTGCCCTTTGGGATGAGGTAAAGGATAGGCTTGATGACAATGCCTACTCCTTATCAGGAGGTCAGCAGCAGAGACTTTGTATTGCAAGGGCAATAGCAATAGAGCCAGATATAGTTCTTTTTGATGAACCAACAAGCGCTCTTGACCCTATTTCAACATCAAAAATTGAGGAACTTCTCATCCAACTTAAAGAAAAACTAACTATCATAATTGTCACTCATAACATGCAACAAGCAGCAAGAATAGCTGATTACACAGGTTTTATGTACATGGGAGAACTTATTGAATATGATAATACAAAAAAGATATTCACCGTTCCATCTAACAAACTTACAGAGGACTACATTACTGGAAGATTCGGATAAAAATGCTACATTTCTTCTGCCCCTATTGTTGGTGCGAACTAAAGGAAAATGAAAAAATATGTTCTAAATGCGGTCGCGATATCAGCAATTACTCTTTACTTCCCTATGATGAAAAACTCCTTTTAGTACTAAATCATCCTGTAAAGGAAATAAGAAAAACTGTAGTCCATCTTTTGGGTTTAAAAAGGCTTCCTCAAGCAGTTTATAAGTTGGAAAAGATGTTAGATGAGGAAGAAGACCCCATGATTTTGATAGAAATAATTAATACTTTAAAAAATATAGGGACGATGGAGGCAGAGAATGTTTTAAATAGTTTAAAGAAAAAATTTAAAAGATATTCGTTGATATTGAAATATTTATAACCTAACTTGAGCGATTTTTTATAGAAAACCTTTGTTTGTCTATCTTTGCAAGCAAACTAAGAAACATGGGACAATTTGCTATCTCGTCATTGCGAGGCATCATCAAACCTCGTGATTGCGAGCATAGCAAAGCAATTTAAAAAGACGGGATTGCTTTGGGACTTCGTGCCTTGCAATGAGGATTGAGAGTCGTTCAATTTGGGTATAAAAAATTTTTATGATAGGTTCTGTTAAATTAGAAATTGGTATAATACCAAAAGAAGACTTAGGAGGCTAATATGGCAATTTTAGATGATGAGTTAAGGAAATTAAAAGAAAAAATTCTTATACTTGGTTGCCTTGTTGAGGAAGACATAAGAAAGGCTGTAAAGGCTCTAATAGAAAGGGATAATGACCTTGCCAAACATGTTATCTCAAGGGATAATCTTATTAATGGACTTGAAGTTGAAATAAATGAGGAATGTATAAGAATTATTGCACTTAGACAGCCTATGGCAAAGGATTTAAGATTTCTTACAACTGCTATGAAAATAAGCACAGACCTTGAGAGAATGGGGGATTATGCAGTAAATATCGCACAAAGAGCCATTGAGCTTAATCAAGAGCCATTTCTTAAGCCCTTTGTTAATATTCCAAAGATGGCTGAGATTACAGAAAGCATGGTTGAGGATGCCATAAATGCTTTTGTTAAGGAAGATGTTGATTTATGCTATGATGTTATCAAAAGGGACGATGAAGTAGATAAGCTTTTGGAGAGAAACCATAATGAACTTTTTGAATTAATGTTAAAAAATCCCGATATAATTCCACTTGCTCTTAAAAGAATGTTTATTGCAAAGTATCTTGAAAGAATATCAGACCATGCAACAAATATTGCAGAGATGGTTATTTATATGGTTGAAGGCAAGATGCTAAGAGGAACTTTTGTAACAGAGGAAATCCATAAACTTTGTTTAGAAGATTTTATGTCAAGGCAAAAATAAACTGATTTCGTATGTTCCTACACTAACTTTTTCAGCAAGTCCTTCCTTCCAGAGAAGCTCTGTTATTTTTAGTTTTTCTTCCTTTGGAAGTAGAATAACGAGCTTGTTGCCATCAGATATTAGCTGTTTCCATTTTTCTAATCTGTCAGGATTTATTTCCTTTTCAGTGATTATATCAATGTATCCAATGGTCATGCCATAGCTTAAAATTTTTAAATCTGGTGGTGGTTCTTGGACAAGCTCTAAATCCTGCTTGACTTTGATGAGCTTTTGTTTGATGTGATGGATTAAAAGCTCCTTTAAATGCCTTTCCATGCTCATTTTTTCTTCCTCATTTTTGTGATATCTATGATTTTTTTATCTCCTTCATCTTTTTCAGCTTCCTCTTCGGTATCCTGTTTAACTATCTCTTGAGCTTGAAGCCTGAATACAGGTACATTTAATTGCACTCTTAATTCTGGAGAAAAGACTGTTGCAATTGCATCAATGGGAATATAGCATTTTTCTGGAGTATTTCCGAAAACAAGAGTTGCTGTAATTGCTTCATCATGCCAGTCAAATTTCATATTATTGTTGAAAACTAAAACAAGACCCCTTTCCTTTTCTTCTGAAAGAAATCCGCGTTTTCCTATCACAACTCTTTCATCATAATCCACTACAATAAAAACTCTTCCTACAAGGTCAAGTATTTCAAAGAATGTCTTTTTCTTCAGCTCATTTAATCTTCTAATAAGTTCCTCAGAGATATTGATCACTCTCTGCTCCTATAATAAAGTAAGATTGAACCAGTAATGATCATGAGCATACAAAGAATCTGTCCCATTGTTAGGAATCCAAGTATATAGCCGATTTGAGGGTCAGGCTCTCTAAAAAATTCTACAAAAAATCTGAATATCCCATAAAGGATTAAAAACAAAGAAGACACAATACCTGAACGGCTAAATTTATCCTTGAAAAACCAGAGGATGACAAATAACACTGCTCCTTCTAAAAAGGCTTCATAAAGCTGGCTTGGATGTCTTGGAAGGGGTCCACCTTCTGGAAAAATCATTCCCCATGGAACATCAGTAACTCTTCCGTAAAGTTCGCCATTAATAAAATTTCCAATTCTTCCAAGCCCAAGCCCAATCGGAGCAGTTAAAACAAGCATATCAGTTAGGGTGAAAAAATCAAACTTTTTTATTTTTGTATAAATCCAAGCAGCAATTATAACTCCAATCAGACCTCCATGAAAAGACATCCCTCCATGCCATAAAGCGATTATCTCAAAGGGATGCTGGAGATAGTAGGAAAGATTATAGAATACAACATAGCCAAGTCGTGCTCCAATTAAGAGTCCCAAGATTAAGTAGAAATATAGATTTTCAAAAAAATCCTTTTCAACCCTTAATCCTCGTCTGACTAATTCCCTTTTTACAATCAGATAGGAACATATAAACCCTATCAGATACATCAATCCATACCATCGGATTGATAAAGGACCAATTTTTAAAATCTCAGGGCTAATGTTAGGATATGGAAGCATAATTTAAGATAAAATAATCTCTGAATTTTGTCAAACCTTCTCTGCAACATACAAATGAACACAACCGAAACTTAAAGAAATAGAAGTCGCATTTCTAAAACCGCAACTTTCAAGTAAGTCAAGAAATTCTTTTGGTTTGTAAAATCCCTCTATTGAAGAGCCAAGATACTCATAGGCATAGCGAACTGAAAAAATAGACGCGACAGCGGGAATTATTTTTTTCAAATAAAAAAGATACGGCTTGCGAAAAAATCCTTCTGGAAGTGAAAACTCAAGAATTACGATTTTACCATTTTTTTTTAAAACCCTGTAAATTTCCCTTAATGCCAACTCTGTTTCATGCATGTTTCTTATTCCAAAGGCACATGTTACAGCATCAAAAATATTATCTTTAAACGAAAGTTGATAACCAGAGGCACAGACAGGTGCAAAGCTATCCTTGATTTTTGTCTTTGCTATTCTTAGCATTTCAAAGCTTATGTCAACACCTATTACTTTTGCTCCTTTTTTTATGAGTACCTCTGCAGAATCTCCAGTGCCTGTTGCAAGGTCTAATATCAGGTGATTTGTAGCTTTTAATTGGTGAGCAGTGGCTAAAGATGCCATTTTTTTTCTCCAAAGGATGTCCTGCCCGAAGGACAGAAGCCTGTTTAGAAAATCGTATCTTTTTACAATTTTATCAAACATTGATTTTATCTCAGGCACTTCTTTCATATCCAAAAATTATATCATACTCAAATGCTTTTAACCTAACGAACAATAAATCCCAAAAATAGCGATAGAAATCCAATAATTGGTATAACCATTTGAAAATTAAGTATTTTTTGCTGTCATTGCGAGCATCCGAAGGATGCGAAGCAATCTCTACTTTGTTTTTTTAATAAAGCCTTATTAGAGACTGCTTCGCCCCAGATTGCCACGCTATCGCTCGCAACAGGGGGGCTCGCAGTGACGAGTGTCTATCTCTATTTTTCGGTAAATAGAGAATGGTCACCGCAAGCCCCAAAAATGATGACTCGCAATGACTCTATTTTTCAGTCATAAAGTTGAGTAGCACGTTGACAAAAATCAAATTAAATGATAGAATTTGAAAAAAAGGAGAAGGCGATGACGTATTTAATTTTTCTTTTGATAATCGCTTTAGTTGCCATCTGGCTGATTCTCACCTACAACAAATTGGTCAGATTGAGAATCATGACAGATCAGGCATGGTCTGATGTTGAGGTTCAACTGAAGCAAAGGCATGACCTCATACCAAATCTTGTTGAAACTGTCAAAGGATATGCAATACACGAAAGGAAAACCCTTGAGGAGGTTGTAAGGCTCAGAAACTCTGCAATCAGCGCAACTTCACTTGAGGAAAAAATTGAAGCAGAGAATATGCTTACTAAAGCTTTAAGACAGCTTTTTGCTTTGGCTGAGAATTATCCAGACCTGAAGGCAAGCGCTAATTTTCAGAAACTTCAGGAAGAGCTTGCAAGAATTGAAGCTTCAATAAGTCAGGCAAGAAGATACTTCAATGCTGTTGTAAGAGATTATAATACCTCTATTGCTATTTTCCCAAATTCTCTAATTGCTGGCATATTAGGGTTCTCTCCTAAGACCTTTTTTGAGATATCTGAGGAAGAAAGAGCTGTGCCTCAGGTAAAGTTTTAAGTGATAATTGGTGGTTAGGGAATGGTGCATGGTGAACATCTCTCCGTCATTGCGACTCCGAGCGAAGCGAGGAGGAAGCAATCTCGCCATAATAGTACCATAGAGCGACAGTGCTACAGAGCGACAGAACTTATTTTAGAAGAGATTGCTTCAATATTCCTTCGGATGCCTCGTAATGACTCCTTGTTTGTCATTGCGAGGGCACGAAGTGCCCGAAGCAATCTCGTCTTTCCTTCAATATGGAATGAGATTGCTTCGCATCCTTCGGATGCTCGCAATGACAGTAACAATACTCAATTTTCAAATGTTTATACCAATTATTGGATTTCTATCGCTATTTTTGGGTGGTTGTGAATGGTGGATAGAGGTAAAATGAAAGTAAAGTATATTCTTGGCACAATATTAAAGATAACTTTTTCGCTTCTTATTTTCACATCTTCCTCATGGGCATGGTTAATAAAAGACTATAATGTAGATATCAAAGTTGAGCAGAATAGCGATTTATTTGTCACTGAAAGACTTACTGTTGATTTTGGCAACGAAAAAAAACACGGAATCTATCGTGATATACCGCTGGAATTCAATGCTCCAAATGGCAAAAAGAAAAAAATACAGATAAAAGATATATTTGTCACTGATGAGCAGATTAATCCCTATCAAACGAAAATATCCCAACATCAAGGAAATTTGAGAATAAGAATAGGTGACCCCAACAAATTTGTAAGCGGTATACAAAAATACATCATAAGATATCGGGTCAAATACGCCCTTTACAAAATTGGAAACATAGATGAGCTTTACTGGAATGCAATTGGAACAGGCTGGGCTGTGCCAATACTAAGTGGCTCTGCGTCTGTAATACTTCCATTTGACCATCCATCAGTGCAGTTTGCCTGTTATACAGGAAAAATGGGAAGCAGGGAAAGGGCTTGCGAAATCAGAAAAAGTGCAAACGAAGTTTTCTTTAATCTGAAAAAACAGCTTGCACCCTACGAAGGAATGACAGTTGCTGTTGGATGGCAAGCTGGCTTAATACCCATAGAAAGCGAACCGCCTATTTGGAAAAATCCCTGGCTCTATGCCTTCATTTATATCATAGGATTATTCGTTTTTCTATACTATCTTTGGTGGAACAAAGGAAGAGATGTTGGAGGCAGAGGAGTCATACAGGTTCAGTATTATCCACCTGAGGGTTTAACACCTATTGAAGCGGGAGTTTTAATTGATGAAAAAATTCACACAAGGGACATCATTGCAGAGATTATTGATTTAGCAAGGCGAGGCTATCTCAGAATTATTGAGACAGAGGAAAAGGGGCTGCTCTTTGGCAAAAAAAGAGACTATATTTTTGAAAAAACAAAGGCTTTTGACGAAGAAATAAGAAATAAACCCTTTGATATGAAAATTCTTTCAGCTATTTTTGAGGGAAAATCAAGGGTAAGACTATCAGAACTTAAGAAAGAATTTTACACATCTATTCCAACTATATCAAATTCCGTTTTTCAAAATCTGACCAATGGAGGATTTTTCTTTAAAAATCCTTTAAAGGTAAGAAATATCTATGCAGGTATAGGCGTTATTTGCTTTATTTTATCTATACTACTAACCATTGATGTGATTGCATTTAATCTTATTTACAATCCTCTTCCACTGCTTGTATGCGGAGTAATTACAGCCTTTTCTTTGTTCATACTCGGACAGTTTATGCCAAGAAAGACCCACAAAGGCTCTTTAATGAAGGAATATCTAAAAGGATATGAGGAGTTTATTAGCAGAGTTGAAAGGGATGTTATTGAAAGATTGTTTCCGCCAGATAAAATACCTGAGATATTTGAAATAACTCTTCCTTATGCAATTGCCTTTGGAAAGGCAAAAAAATGGACAGAGGCATTTGAAGGATTATTCTATACTCCTCCTAAATGGTATGAAGGAAGAACTTCTTTTTCACCATCGGTTTTTGCAAATTCAATTGACAACTTCGTAAGCAATGCCTCGCAGGTTTTACCATCAACACCTTCTTCATCAGGCTCAGGTGGTGGAGGCTCATCAGGCGGTGGAGGAGGTGGTGGAGGCGGCGGCTCTTGGTAAGTATGTTATTTTGCTGTCATTGTTAGCCTATTAACTGCTGCATAGCAATTTATGAGGCTTTTCGTAACGGAGCTTGTCCTATGCTAAAGAAATAGCGGACATTCGCAATACCCACTCTGTGCGTTATTGCGAGGCATCCCCTATTTCCGTCACTGCAAGGTTTCCACCTTCGGTCATTACGAAGGTATCCCCTCATCGTCATTGCGAGGCATCCGTCAGGATGCCGAAGCAATCTCGCCTTTTTTCTTCCCTGAAAGAAGAGATTGCTTCGCTCGCAATGACAGTTGAGAATCGCTCAATTAAGCTTGCAAAAAAGTGTGCTTCAATTTTAGACAAAGTAAAAATTTTTTAAATTTTTTCGGAACTTCTAAAAAAGATTAACAAAGTTTTTAACAAAAATTGTTTAAAAGCCTAAAACCTCATGGAAGCTTAAGGAATTTTTCATTAATAGTTTTTCTAATCTGCTCATCAGTAGGGTCTGGTTCAGACAGGAAAAGCTCAATGAGTCTGACAGAATTGCGGGAATAACAATTTGGGCATTTATCTTGAATATGAATTGTAAAACATTCCAAGCAGAAAAGAGCTGTTCTTAGAGGGATTAGACATTTTCCAAATTTTTGTTTTATTGTGCATTTCTCTTCTATTTCATATACAGTCCTTTTTTTCCATGAATAGATGATACAACAAAATAGTGATAAAAAACCATGAATTACTATAACCATTTGAAAATTAAGAAATTTTTCTGTCATGGCTATCCTCAATGCTTATTCTTTTATATCATTCTGAGTATATCATTCCGAGTCTCGCCGTTTATTCTTTTTCGTCATTGCAAGGGTTCCCCCTTCCGTCATTGCGAGGAGCGATAGCGACGAAGCAATCTCGTCGTCATAGTGCCATAGAGCGACAGTGCTACAGAGCGACAGAACTTATTTTAAGAAGAGATTGCTTCGGCAAACCACCGGTCTGCCTCGCAATGACTCCCTTCCTTCGTCATTTCGACTCCGAACGAAGCGAGGAGGAAGCAATCTCGCTTTTAGATTGCTTCGGTATCCTGATGGATGCCTTGCAATGACCGGATGAGGCATAAAGGAACGGGATTGCGACACAGTGCTTCTCACTGTTCGCAATGACAGGATAAGGGATATCAAGGAAGGAGAGTTTGCCACGCCTGCCTGTCGGCAGGCTCGCAATGATGAAGAAAACATACGTATAGGCACGTAATGAAGAGAAATAAGGATGCCTTGAAATGACAGACCAAAAAGTTTTTACTTAACACATCACTTAACTTAATTTAGATAAAAATTGGCTCATTCATAATACCTAAAAACCATCAAAAGTAAAGCGATTCGCTGATAATGTTTAAACAAAATGGATTACTTATGGTAATATATTTTATTAAAAATTTACCTTCAAGGAGGATGAAATGACTTTGAAAAGATATCTTCTTGCACCGGGTCCAACGCCTGTGCCATCAGAAGTTCTGCTTAGTATGGCAATGCCAATCATTCATCATCGTAGCCCAGACTTTTTACCAATTCTTGACTCTGCTAAAAAAGGGCTTCAATGGATTTACCAGACAAAAAATGATGTTCTCATACTCTGCTCCACAGGAACAGGAGGTATGGTTGCTGCAGTAAACAACTTTTTCTCACCGGGAGAAAAGGTTCTTGTAATAAATGGTGGTAAATTTGGAGAAAGATGGGTAAAAATTGCCCAAGCCTATGGATTGGAAGTAATAGAGATTCCTGTTGAATGGGGATACTCTGTTGATGTAAACAGAGTTGAAGAGGAGTTAAAGAAAAACCCTGATATAAAGGGAGTTTTTGTTCAGGCAAGTGAGACATCAACTGGTGTTTATCATGACATTGAAAGCATTGGAAAAATAGTCAAAAATTACGAAGACACCCTTTTCATAGTAGACGCAATTTCTGCATTGATTGCCCACGATATTAAGACAGATGAATGGTCAATTGATATTATGGTAAGTGGCGCTCAGAAGGGCTTTATGTTACCTCCCGGACTTGCATTTATAAGTGTAAGTGATAAGGCATGGAAGAGAAATGAGAAAGCCAAAGCTCCGAGATTTTATTTTAATCTTAAAAAAGAAAGAGAAAATCTTGCAAAAAATCAGACAAACTTTACCTCTGCAGTATCTTTAATTATTGGACTTAATGAAGCTATAAAGCTCATGCAAAAAGAAGGTCTTGAAAATGTCTTCCGCAGACACGCTGTTTTAGCCCATGCAACAAGGGAAGCTGTGAAGGAAATAGGACTTTCACTGTTTCCAAAAGGCACACCAAGCAATGCTGTAACTGCTATTGAAGCTCCACAGGGTATTGACGGACAGGCAATTTATAAAACCTTAAGAGAAAAACACGGTGTTACTGCAGCAGGCGGACAGGATAAACTCAAAGGAAAAATTTTCAGAATTGCTCATCTTGGATACGCAGATAAATTTGATGTTATAGTTGGCATCTCAGCCCTTGAAATGACTCTTAAATCACTTGGATATCCTGTTACATTCGGAAAGGGAGTTGCAAAGGCAGAGGAAATTTTCACAAAGGAGGAAAGCAAATGAAAGTTCTTGTCAGCGACAGCATTTCTCCTAAGGGTGTTGAGATTTTAAAAAATGCAGGATTGGAAGTTGATGTTAAAACAGGGCTTAAACCCGAAGAACTTAAGGCAATAATTGAAGAATATGATGCTTTGGTAATAAGAAGTGCTACAAAGGTTACTGCAGAAATCATTGAAGCTGCTGATAAGCTTAAAGTAATTGGAAGAGCAGGCACTGGAGTTGATAATGTAGATAAAGTTGCTGCTACAAAAAAGGGAATTGTTGTAATGAACACTCCCGGTGGAAATACTGTAACCACAGCAGAACATGCCATTGCTATGCTTTTTTCACTTGCAAGGCGAATTCCTCAGGCAACAGCATCAATGAAGGCTGGAAAATGGGAAAAGAAGAAATTCATGGGCGTGGAGCTTTACAATAAAACTGTTGGAATAATTGGACTTGGCAGAATAGGTTCTGAGGTTGCAAAAAGACTTCGCTGTATGGGAATGGATGTTTTAGCCTTTGACCCTTTCCTCAGCGATGAAAGGGCAGAAGAGCTGGGAATCACTAAAACAGACCTTGACACACTATTTTCAAAGGCTGACTTTATAACAATTCACACGCCCTTAACAGCTGAAACAAAGTATTTGATAAATAAAGACACAATCGCAAAGATGAAAAACGGAGTTTACATAATCAACTGTGCAAGAGGTGGAATAGTCAACGAAAAAGACCTTTATGAAGCACTACAGAGTGGTAAAGTAGCAGGTGCTGCCCTTGATGTTTTTGAAAAAGAGCCACCTGAGGAAGGATATGCTTTAGTTGCTGATGAAAGAGTTATTTGCACTCCTCATATCGGAGCATCCACTGTAGAGGCACAGGAAAGTGTTGCTGTTGCTATTGCAGAACAGATCGTAGATTACTTGATTAATGGCACTATCAGAAATGCTGTTAACTTCCCATCAATTCCCTTTGATCAGGTTCCGCTTATTAGGCCTTATCTTGTTCTTCTTGAAAGAATGGGAAGCTTTGTATCTCAAATCTTTACAAAAAGTATAAAACAAATTCAAATAGAGTATTTAGGAGAGATATCTTTATTAAATACTCAGGCATTGACCGCTGCAGCTTTAAAAGGAGTTTTAGACCCAATACTTGGAGAACCTGTCAACTTTGTTAATGCTTCATACATTGCAAAGGAAAGGGGAATAGAAGTTAAAGAAATAAAAGGCAAAGAAGCAGGAGATTATCAAAACTTAGTAAAAATTTCTCTTATTTCAAAGGATGACAAGGCAGTTGTAGCTGGAACGCTATTAAGTAAAAGAGATCCAAGAATTGTTCAGATCAACGATATTTCTATGGAAATTATACCTGAGGGAAATATGATTTTCATGAAGAATCACGACCGCCCGGGTGTTATTGGAAACATTGGAACACTGCTTGGAAAGAACGATATAAACATCGGACACATGCACTTCGGAAGAAAGGAAGTAGGAGGTATAGCAGTATCAGTAATAAGCATTGATGCTCCATTGACTGATGAAATAATTGGACAAATAAAGAAACTTCCTAATGTTTTGGAAGTAAAGCCTGTATACATTTCAGCTCATTAATTCAAAAAGGAGACATTGATTATGCCTACTATTGTTATTATAGGTTCGCAATGGGGAGATGAAGGAAAAGGTAAAATAGTTGATTTTTTAACAGAAAAATGCGAATATGTTGTGAGATTTCAGGGAGGATGCAATGCGGGACATACAGTTGTTGTGGGAGATGAAAAATATGTCCTTCATCTTCTGCCCTCTGGAATACTGCATAAAAATAAGAAGTGCATCATAGGAAACGGTGTGGTTCTTGATCCTGCAGCGCTTTTAAAGGAAATTGAAACCTTGAGAAGCAAGGGCTTAGAAATTGATGGGAATATTTATATTTCTAAGCACTGTCATTTAATAATGCCATACCACATGGCAATTGAAGAACAGGCTGAAAAAAGTAAGAAAATAGGGACGACTAAAAAAGGCATAGGACCTTGCTATACTGATAAAATTGCAAGAAATGGCGTGCGAATGATAGACCTTCTCTACCCGGATGTATTAAGAAACAAAATCAGGGCAAATCTTGAGATTATTAATTTTCTCCTTAAAAATCTTTACGGTGCTGACATTTTGAATGAGGAAGATATATTCTCTCAGTATGTTAGCTATGGAGAGAAGCTTAAGAATTACATTGCAGACTCGGACATTCTAATCAATGAAGCTATTGATAGTGGAAAAAATGTTTTATTTGAAGGAGCACAAGGAACACTTCTTGACATTGATCACGGAACATATCCCTATGTTACATCCTCAAATACAGTTGCAGGTGGAGCATGCACAGGAGCTGGTGTAAGCCCAAGAAAGATTGACAAAATCATAGGAATTGTCAAGGCATACACAACAAGAGTTGGTGGCGGACCTTTCCCAACAGAAATAAAAGACTCCTTAGGAGAACAGATAAGGCAAAAAGGCGGAGAATACGGAGCAACAACAGGCAGACCTCGTAGATGCGGATGGCTTGACCTTGTTGGGCTAAGGCATGCAGTAAGGGTCAATGGATTTACAGGACTTGTAATTACCAAACTTGACATCTTAGATGGGATTGAAAAATTAAAAGTCTGCGTTGGCTACAAATACGATGGTAAGATTATAGAAGAATTCCCGAAGGAGCTTGAAATTCTTGAAAATTGTGAGCCTGTTTATGAAGAGCTCGCAGGATGGAAGGAAAGCACAGCAGGCATAAAAGATTATGAAAGATTGCCACAAAATGCAAAGAAATATCTTCAGTTTATAGAAGATTCATTGAAAGTCAAAATCCAAATAATATCAACTGGACAAAAAAGAGATGAAACTATCATTAAGGAGCCTATTTTATGAGCTGATTTTTAATGAAAGATGTCCGATATGTAGCAAAAAATCAGATTATGAATTTTCACCTTTTTGCATAGACTGTTGGAAATCAATTGAAGGATTTAGTTTTAACAGAATAACAACTGGAAATTTTGCAAAAAATTTTTGGAAATATGTAGATTCTTTAAGCTCCTTTGGCTCCTATGAAGGAGTTTTAAAGGAAGCAATACATTGCTTTAAATATGCAGGAGTAAAAAGAGTAGGCATTAAACTTGGCGAGCTTCTCAGTAGGATTCAACCACCTCAGATAGATGTTTTAATTGCAGTGCCTGTAAGTAAAAGGAAACTAATTCAAAGAGGATTTAATCAATCGGCAATTCTGTCAAAGGTGCTTTCCTGTAAGTGGAATTTGCCTCTTAATCTCACAGCCCTTATAAAAATCAGAGAAACTGTTGACCAAGCTTCCCTTGATGCAATGGACAGAATTGAAAATGTGAAAAATGCTTTTTTATGTAAAGAAAATCTTAAAAATTTGAGAATTGCTCTTGTAGATGATGTTGTAACAACAGGTGCAACCCTAACTGAATGTGCTCGGGCACTTAAAAAAGCAGGAGCATCAGAGGTGCATGCAATAACTATTGCAAGAGCTGTTTAGGAAGAATTTCCGTATTCGTTAATTGTTTTCTTTAGAGTCATCAATAAGAAAAGTCCTGGCAAAGCTACAGTAAAAGTCAAAAAATAAAATAAAGCCCAGCCAAAGGAGCTAACAACAAATCCTGATGTTGGACTGATAACTGTCCTTCCCAATGAAGCTAAAGATGAAAGAACAGCATACTGGGTTGCTGCAAAAGAGCGATTGCAAATTCCCATTAAAAGAGCAAGAAACGCTGTTGTTCCCATTCCACCTGTAAGATTCTCAACAACCACTGTTAAGACAAAAAGAGGAAAATTTTTTCCTGAAATTGCCAAAATCATAAAAAGAAGATTTGAAACTGCTTGAAATATTCCGAATAAAAAAAGCGCATTGAATAATCTCATCCTCATAAGAAGAATACCACCCAAAAGTCCTCCAGCAATTGATGAAATCATTCCGCCAATTTTATTTATTGTTCCAACTTCAGTAAGTGAAAAACCTGCTCCTCTGATAAAAAATGCTGTGCTTAAGGATGATGCATAGGCATCACCGATTTTGTAAAGAATGATGAAGAGTAAAAGCAACATACTTTTTTCTCTTTTCAGTAAATCTTTAAATGGCTCAATGAAGGATTCCTTTAGAGTTTTTGGCTTTACAATTCCATCAGGCTCATCTGCTACCAAAGTGGCAATGATCCCAAAAATCAAAAGAGAAGATATTAGAAAAAGTGCATTTTGCCATCCTATATGGTCAGCAAGAAGCAGGCATAGTCCTCCTGCAACTATTAATGAAATTCTATATGCTGTAACAGCTAAGGATGCACCAAGTCCTCTGTCTTTTGGCTTTAAAATTTCTGTTCTGTATGCATCAATTGAGATATCCTGAGATGCAGAGAAAAAGGCAACACATAATGCAACTATGCTAAGCT
The DNA here is from genome assembly GCA_041640755.1 of Thermodesulfovibrio sp. Lineage (GTDB taxonomy): Bacteria > Nitrospirota > Thermodesulfovibrionia > Thermodesulfovibrionales > Thermodesulfovibrionaceae > Thermodesulfovibrio. The sequence continues at coordinate 19,247 of JBEPZQ010000007.1, forward strand.
CCATTAGATTTTTTGGTGTAAGCAAAATCATTAAAAATAAGCCAAGCAAAATTGAAATCTGACTAATAAGCATCCAGCCCCTTCGCCTTCCAAAAAAGGGAATTGAAAATCTATCAAAAAATGCTGACCAGAAAAATTTTAGGCTGTAGGGAAGGGTTAAAATTGTAAGTATCCCTATAGTTTTTATATCTATACCCTCTGATGTAAGCCAAGCCTGAAGTGTTCCGCTTACAAGGGGAAATGGAAGTCCTGAAGCAAAGCCTAATACTGTAACAATCAGTAAGGTTTTGGCTCTTTTGTTTATTTCCATAACCTTACTGGAAGCCTTCCAGTGGCATTCTCAAGCCCATTTGAGAAAACATCCAAAAAAGCAAGCACTGCTGTCTCGTGACAATCATACATTAATGCAACTGATTGAGACTTTCTGTAAAATCCTCTTTTTACCATGTACGGATTTCCAAATGAAATCAGAATAGCCTTGTTTTCTGAAAGAATTTTATCAATAAATCCGAATTGCTCTACATTGAGAGTGTATGACAAATTTGCAGCCTTAATTTCAGTAAATATTACAGTCATTGGCATGGCATCGGTTTTTCTGTATTGATTTATGTCGTAAGCTTGGCCGAAGTAGTCTTTGAATATTTTCAGTATTGCCTCGCTGTAGCATCCTGCAAGATAGGGAATAATTTTCTTATTTGAAAGGGGTTCATCAGATTTTTTTAGGACTGTTACTGTTCTTTTAAAGGCATTGTGAATTAAAGTGGATAGGATTTGGTGATTGGTGGATGGTGGTTGGTGGATGGTTGTTGGTGAATGGTGGATAAAGGATTTAAAGGTACTGATGCGGGATAAAGCTTCATTTAGGATTTTGTCATCTATGTATCCATGTTTATAGGCAAACTTAAGTTCCTCAGCTGCGGCATAAGGGTCTTCTGGATGAAGAATAATGTCTGCTCCAGCCTTAAGTGCCATTGCATGGGGATTGTCATAATCTTTTAATGCCTTCATGCTCATCGCATCTGTAAGCACCAATCCTTTAAAGCCTAAATCTTGCCTTAAAAGATTTTTCATTATCTTTTCAGATAAAGTTGCAGGCACTATATCATAGTCAGTAACTATAATATGTCCAACCATAATTGCAGGAACTTTAGCTTTGATTGCTGATTTAAAGGGTCTGATATGTTTTTTGAAATCCTCTGTTAAATAAGCCTGATTTAAGTGAGAGTCAAAAGAAGAAGCTCCATGCCCTGGGAAATGCTTTGCGCAGGTTTTAAGTCCTTCGGATGAAAAAAATTCTATCAAAAAATTACCATATTTTGATACAACTGTTGATTTATCAGAGAATGCTCTTGTGGAGATTATTGGATTATAAGGTTCTGTGTTTACATCAACAACTGGAATTAGCGGGAAATTAATACCAACTTCCTTTGCCTCTTTTATTACAATTGAATATAAAGTCTTGAGCTCTTTAGAGTCTTTTTCCAAATCAAATCCTGCAGTGATTCCCATCTGAGATGGAATAATTGTTCCGCCTTTTATCTGCTGTCCAACTCCTCTTTCAATGTCAGAAGCAATTATTAGTGGAGAGTGATTTGAGGCTTGAAATTTATTAAATTGTTGTAGATTAGCAATAAACTCCCTTAATTCCTCATATTCTCCACCAAAAACAACAAATCCTGCAATGCCTTCTCTTACAAGTTTTTCAATATATGCTTTGTAAGATGTCTCAGAGATGCTGTCTCCATCAAGCCTTGCAATTATTAGATTTAGAAAGTTTATCATATATCCCTTAACAACTCCTTCAGTTCATCCACAGTAACCTGATATTTCCTTTTACAAAAATAGCACTCAACATCAATGGTTTCACCCTTTTCTATCATATCTTTAATCTCCTCTTTGCCTAAAGTCACTATTGCATTGAGGACTCTGTCCTTTGTGCATGGGCAGAAATATTCTATTTCAGCCTTCTTTAAAATCTCTATTGGAAGTCCTACAACCTCCTCAAGTATCTCATGTGGAGACAGACCTCTTAAAATCATTGAAGAAACCGGCTCAACAGAAGAAAGCTTTCTTTCAAGATAACTGACAACTTCCTCTTTTGCCTCAGGCATTATATGAATCATGAAACCGCCTGCTGCTTTCACTGAGTTGTCTGTTTCAACAAAAACGCCCAATGAAACCGCAGATGGTATCTGCTCTGAAACATTCAGATAATATGCAAGGTCTGTTGCAATCTCTCCTGTCTGAAGGGCAACACTGCTTTGATAATACTCCCTTAGTCCCAAATCCCTTATTACATTCAGAAAGCCTTTTCCAACTGCTCTTCCAACATCTATCTTTTCTGCCTTTAATCCCATATAAATATGCGGTCTCTTTACAAATTTTGTAAAGAGAC
>JBEPZQ010000008.1:0-21187 GCA_041640755.1 Thermodesulfovibrio sp.
ATAAGTGGAAGGAACGGATTTAATTCAAGATTTCCCATACTGCACGCAATACTTACTGCAGTATCTGATGCCATAACCCTAATTCCTACCTGTGTGACCATCTCTGGAATAACTGGGTTTACCTTGCCGGGCATTATTGATGAACCAACTTGAACATGAGGAAGCTTAAGTTCTCCAATTCCTGCTCTTGGACCTGAGCTTAAAAATCTTAAATCCGATGCAATCTTTATAAGGTCAACTGCAAGGGTTTTAAGAAAGCCTGATACTTCAGAGAAGGTATCTGTATTTTGAGTTGCCTCAAAAAGATTTTCAGCCTTTGCCATTGGAAGTCCTGTGAATTCTCTTAATTTTTCAATTGCGATCTCAATGTATGCCTTTGAACAGTTAAGCCCTGTGCCAACTGCTGTACCACCAAGATTTACCTGACGAACTCTTTCCTGTGCCTTATTTAGCCTCCACCAATCTCTGTTTAATGCTTCTGCCCATGCAGAAAACTCCTGCCCTACTGTTACTGGAACAGCATCCTGCATTTCAGTTCTTCCTACTTTTAAGATCTTCGCATACTCTTTCTCCTTTCTTTGGAATTCACCTTGCAGAAGCGCGACTTCACTGGCAAGCTCTTTAAGAAGCCTAACAACTGCTACTTTTACAGCTGTTGGGAAAACATCATTTGTTGACTGATTCATGTTCACACCTTCCAAAGGCTCAACAATATCATACCTGCCTTTTTCATATCCCATAAATTCCAATGCTTTGTTTGCAATTACCTCATTTACATTCATGTTCAGCGAAGTTCCAGCACCTCCTGCAAGTGGGTCCACAATAATTTCGCTGTCAAAGATTCCTTTAGCAAGTTCATCACAGGCATTAATTATCGCCTCTGCCTTTTTCTCATCAAGGAGTCCAAGTTCTTTATTTGCCCATGCACATGCTTTTTTAACCATAGCCATTGCCCATATAAGTTCCCTGTGAATTTTTTCATTAGTGACAGGAAAATTATCCTTTGCCCTTAAAGTATGAATTCCATAATACGCATCTTTTTGCACTAAAATCTCACCAAGTGAGTCTTTTTCCAATCTCATTTTCCCTCCACTGGAATCAAAAGACTCTTTACTGTTACTCCTTTTATCGTTCCTAATTTTCCTGTAAGAGAGCCTATTTTGTCTGTGTCTCCCTCTACAAAGAGAGAAATAAAACCCCTGTCTGCATTGTTTTGAGGAATTCCCATTCTTCCGATGATTATTTCCGAATGCTCTGAGAGGATTTTATTAACAAAGGAAGCATTCTTTTTTCTTTCATTGACAATAATGCCAACTATTCCTATTTTTTTATTCATCCCTTGACCTCAGACCTTCTTTGGTCTCAGAATATCTTTTTCCCTTCCTCACAGGAAAAAAATCCCTTGAGGTAAGGCAAAAATTATCCAAAAACTACACTCCCACCGTTATAAACCTCTTTTAAAATCAGAAGGTCATTTAAAATTTCGTCATCCTCTATCTGTTCAGTTATTTCTTCAAGAATTTCGCTTACTTTCCTCACATAATTTTCATCAAGAATTATCCAATCATTGTAAGTTTCAGCGACTGGAACAACATTTTGTAAAAGATAACCCTTTTTTGCCAAAATCTCCGATATCTTTATCAATCTATCAATTGTGCCAAGCCAATATTTTCGGTTTCCAAGACTGTAGTAAACAACCATGACCTTTTCCTTTTGCCCGGGCATAAAGCCCGGGCTTTATATATTCATACCCTTGCCTTATAGTGAGTATGAAGCAGATTCTCGCTTACTTCACTCAGTGGATGATGCGCAAACTCAGAATAAAATCTTTTTATCATTGGATTTTCATGGGATGCAGCAATCTTAAACTTTTCTCTAACTATTTTGTCATCCTTGTACTGACCTGCCTGTCTTGCCTGTATAAGCTTTAGTCTTGCTTTTCCAATATCAGTCTCAAAAAAATTATTTTGCTTTGTATCTCCTGCAAAAGATGGCTTAGAAAATGAAAGAGCGACTATGCCAGCTCCAGCTAATTTGAGAAATGTTCTTCTGGAAAGAGATTTTATACTCATCTTTTAACCTCCATTATTTTGTTTTAAAAAAAGCGTAAAATAACTGATCCCAAAGGGAAAGTTCAATCTCATGTTTAGGTTGCCCACCTCCATTTATACAACCACCGGGACAGTTCATTACTTCAATAAAATGATATGGGCTTTTTCCTGCAATTACATCTTCAACAATAGGTTTAAGGTGAGCGCCATCTGTTCCTATGCCATTTACAACGCAGACTTTTATTTGAAGTTCTTTTGTCCCAAAAGCTTTTTGATATTCTTGCTTTAGAGGAACAGGAATTGTGGCAGAGGCTATAGGTTTCGTAAAGCCTCTTACACTTTTAAAATCCCATTGAGGACTCATTGCTTGAGGCGACTGCCCTGAAAGCACATGAAATGCAAATCTTACTGCTGCTTCCATTACTCCACCACTTGTTCCAAATATAGTTGCACCACCTGAGTAAGATTTGAATAATTCAGGTTTTCTACCAGCATCCTCAGACATCTTCATAGGGTCTATTCCTTTTCTTTTCAACAATTCTGCAAGGTCTCTTGTTGTAAGAACTGCATCTACATCTCTCATCCCTGATTTCTTTAAGAATTTACCTGCAGAATCAAACTCTGGGCGGGAAGCTTCAAAAATCTTAGCTGTGCATGGCATAACACCGACTGTATAGATGTTTTCAGGTTTAATACCCCAAACCTTTGCACCATAAGTCTTCGCAGTTGCTCCTGACATCTGCTGAGGAGATTTTGCACTTGAAAGATAAGGAAGTATTTTTGGATAGAAAATTTCTGCATATCTTACCCATGCTGGACAGCAAGAGGTAAACTGAGGTAGAGGGTTATGAGCAAACTCTTCAATTTTAAGGGTTATCTTTTTACCCCAAAGCTCAACCGGAAGTTCCTTTAATCCCGCATGGGCTGCAACTTTTGCAAGAAGTTCAGTTCCTTCCTCAAGAATTGTCTGATCAGCTGCGAAGTTATTGTCATAAATAAAGAAGCCTCCTTTTTCAAGTGATGCCCAAAGTCTGCCAACTGTAAGAGTGCCAGGCTCTGCTCCAAATTCTTCACCAATTGCAACCCTTACAGCAGGAGCTATGATAGCCACAACCTTAGTCTTTTTGTCATTGAGCTTTTCTAAAACTTTGTCCACAAAGCTCATCTGTTCAATTGCATTAAATGGACAGTTAAGAAGACACTGACCACAGTTAATGCACTTGTCAACATTGATACTGTGCTTTTCTCCCATTGAACCACTAATAGCATTGGAAGGGCATACTTTCTTACAGGTATCACATCCAACACAGTCAGCCTCATTAATTTTGATGATGCCCCTTAATTCACCAGCTCTGTAAGTGCCAATTTCAGAGCTAACTCCTCCATCTCCTCTGAAAGTCTTGACTTTGCTTGCCATACAGTCCCCCTTTTTTTAGTTATTTTTTACCTCTCGGTGTATAATGGGTATGAAGCAACTGGTGTGATAGATGTCCGAGAGGTTCCTTGAGAAATTCCTTATAAATTGCATGAATTTCAGGATTTTCATGACTTTTCCTAAGGGACAGTTTTTTATCCCTCTCGTAAATACCCTTAATCCTCATCTCTCTTTTCTCTACTGTGGAAGGAATAGGCTGTCCGCCTCCACCTATACATCCACCGGGACATGTCATCACTTCTATGAAATGATAATCCTTAAGCTCACCAGCCCTAACTTTATCCATGAGCTGTCTTGCTGCACCCAATGAGTGAGCCACGAGGACTTTTACTGTAAGTCCGTTCATATTCACAGAAGCCTCTTTTATGTCTTTCATTCCTCTTACAGCCTCAAAATCAAGCTTTTCAAGAGTTTTTCCTGTTACTACCTCATAGGCAGTTCTAAGTGCTGCCTCCATAACTCCGCCTGTTGCACCAAATATTTGTGCAGCACCTGTTCCTTCACCCATTATTGGATCATAGGTTTCATCTGGTAGATTGGCAAAATCTATTCCGGCTTCCCGAATCATTCTTATAAGTTCCCTTGATGTAAGAACTACATCTACATCTCTTTCAATTTTTGGGTTATTCCAGAACTTGCTTGCTGCATTCATCTCAGGACGAGCTGCCTCATACTTCTTTGCAGTGCATGGCATAACTGAGACAACAAAGATATTCTCTGGATTTATGCCTTTTTTCTGGGCATAATATGTTTTTGCAATTGGTCCAAGCATCTGTTGAGGTGATTTTGCACTTGAAACATGAGGAATGAGATCAGGATAAAACTCCTCAATGAACTTTATCCATCCCGGTGAGCAAGATGTAAACTGAGGAAGAACACCACCGTTTTTAATTCTGTGAATCAATTCGTTTCCTTCTTCTATAATCGTTAGGTCAGCTGACCAGTTTGTGTCAAAAACCGCATCAAAGCCTAATCTTTTTAGAGCTGCAACCATCTTACCTGTTATATCTGTTCCTACAGGCAACCCAAATGCTTCTCCAATTGTCACATGTGTTGCTGGTGCTGTTTGCACAACAACATGTTTATTAGGATCAGCAATAGCTTGCCAAACTTTCCATGTATCATCTTTTTCAACAATTGCAGCAGTTGGACAAACAAGAGCACACTGACCACATGCAACACACTGAGTTTCAATTAATGGAACTCCACCTTTAGGACGAACTACAGCCTCATAACCATTTCCGTACAGCTCCAAAACATCAACACTCTGAAGCACTTTACAGGCAGTTATACATCTTTGACATATAATACACTTATTCGGATTCCTAACTATTGAAGGAGATGAGTCATCCATAGGTAAATCTTTTTTTGCACCCTGAGGTCTAATTTGTCTTATATTAAGTTCTTCGCAAATTGACTGCAGTTCACATATACCGTTTTTTGGACAGGTTGGACAGTCAAGATGATGTTCACTAAGAAGCATCTCTAAGTTTAATTTTCTTGCTGCTATCACTTTTGGGGTGCTTGTTCTAACTACCATACCTTCTTTTACAGTTGTGTTGCAGGATGAAACAAAGTCTCTCTCTCCATCAACCTCTACAACGCAAACTCTACATGCTCCAACATCATGTTTGATATGGGGAAGTCCTACTCCATCAAGGTAACAAAGAGTCGGAATCTTAAATCCTGCCTTTTCTGCAGCTTTAAGAATTGTTGTTCCCTCTGGAACTGTAACTTTTTGTCCATTAATTGTTAATGTTACTTCTGCCATATATATCCTCCTAAATAAAAAATTTATGCAATTATGTTTTGCCAGCCTGGATTGGCTGGTATTGTATGAGCACAACTTCCGTTGATGTGAGCATCTAAATCTGCACGGCAGTATTCAAGTGCAAATCTCACTGCCTTTCCAGCCATTTTTCCAAGGTCACACTTGCTTGATGCTCCTAAATCAATTGCTAAATCATACAAAAGAGAAAGCTCTCCATCTGAAATTGAGCCATCAAAAATCTTTGCTACAATCTCTTGCATTCTTTTTGTCCCAATTCTGCATGGTACACACTCGGCACACGAATTTTGTTGGGCATAACCTAAGAAAAAGTCAATCATTTCAGCCATACATTTGTCCTCATCCCACAAAAGCTTACCAGCAGAACCCACTGTTGCAACGGTTCTTGCAATAATGTTCCAATCAATATCAATAGGAGTTTTAATAGAAAGAGGTCCAAGTTTTTTAATGTGGGCTACAAAATCTTTTGCAACTTGAGAAAACTTAAGTCCCTCTGAGCCGGAAATCCACTCAAGCCTTACTCTTTCCTTTGGAATGCCAATTACTTCAAGAAATCTCGTAAGAAGATTAAATCTTCTGTTTGCATAATAATTACCTGTCTTATAATGACAGTCTCCTGGATGGCATCCTGAGACAAGAACACCATCAGCACCTGATAAAAAGGCTTTAATAATAAATTCTGGCTCTACTCTACCTGAACAGGGAACTCTAATCGGATATAAATTTGGTGGATAACTATACCTTAAAGAACCTGCCAGGTCTGCTCCTGCATAACTGCACCAATTACATAAAAATGCAATAACTTTAGGCTCAAAGCCTTTTTCCATAACAAAACCTCCTCAAATTTTTTCTGTTTAGCTTTCTTAGCTTTGAGCCAGCCTTCTGGCAGGCAAATTCTGATGAGTTAAGTTCTGGGCTTCAGCCCTTTAGCCTTCTTGGCAGGATTATTAAGAATTTTGTTAAATATTATCACAAAAATTATATTTTGTCAATACCCCATAAAACATGCTAAAATTCAATAAAAAACAGGAGAGGCATATGATGAGTCAATTTGAACAGCAACTTCTTGAAAAAGCAAATATCCTTGTTGAGGCACTTCCCTACATAAGAAAGTTTTATGGGAAAACTTTTGTTATTAAATATGGCGGAGCAGCTCAAAAGGAGTCTCATCTTAAGGATGCCTTTGCTAAAGACATAGTATTGCTGAATTTTATAGGAATCAAACCAATAGTAGTTCATGGCGGAGGACCAAAAATTTCAGAGCTTATGAAAAGACTTGGTAAAGAGCCCAAATTTATTCAGGGACATAGAGTCACAGACAAAGAAACAATGGAAATAGTTGAGATGGTTCTTGGAGGAGTAATAAATAAAGAAATTGTTCAGCTAATCAATGCTCATGGAGGAAAGGCAATAGGGTTAAGCGGAAAAGATGGAAATCTAATAAAAGCCAAGAAAAAGCATATAAAGATAGATGAAAAAGAAACAGACCTTGGATATGTCGGTGAAATAGAACATGTTTCAACTGATATTTTAGAATCCCTCCAAAAAGATAGTTTTATACCTGTTGTTGCACCTATAGGTTTTGACAAAAACGGCAACAGCTATAACATTAACGCAGATACTGTTGCCTCAAGCATAGCAGTTGCGGTTGGAGCGGAGAAATTGATTCTACTTACTGATGTCAAAGGGATATCAGATGAATCCGGCAACCACATTCCTACCCTTAAAATTGAAGAAGCTCTTAAACTCATAAGTGAAAATGTGATCTCTGGTGGAATGATACCAAAGGTTCATGCTTGTCTTAATGCTCTAACAGGAGGCGTTAAGAAAACGCATATTATAGATGGCAGAATTCCCCACAGTCTCCTGCTTGAGATTTTCACTAAGAAAGGTATCGGCACAGAAATAGTTTTATGAGCAATATTAGGCTGGTTATTCAATACACTGAACTAAAACCAGAGACTTTTATACAACTTTCAAAGGAAGATAAAAAATATCTTTTTAATGTTTTGAGATGCTCTCCCGGTGAAATTGTTTATTTATCCGACGGAAAAGGCAAAACCTATCGGGCAATTATTATTGATAAACAAACTGTCAAAATAATTGAAGAAGAAAGCTTATCAAGAGAAGAGCCATTTTCTATATTTCTCTGTCAGGCTTTGCTTAAGGGCGATAAAATGGAGCAGGTGATTCAAAAGGCAACTGAGCTTGGAGTGAAGAAAATCTTACCCTTTGTCAGTGCAAGATGCGTGGTAAAAGAGACAAACAAACTACAAAGATGGCAAAAAATTGCAAAGGAAGCCTCAGAGCAGTCAGGAAGAAGTATTGTTCCAGAAATAGAGCCAATATGCAGTTATAATGAATTGATACAGAAGTCAAATAACGGGATTATTTTCTGGGAAAAAGAGCAAACACCTCTGCAAGAGGCTTTAAAAGGGATAGATTTAAGGTTACCTGTCTTTTTGATTGTAGGACCTGAAGGAGGCTTCTCAGAAGAAGAGATAAAAATAGCTGAAAGGCAGGGATTAAAGGTTGCGACTTTGGGAAAAAGAATCCTTAGAGCAGAGACTGCTTCAATTGTCTCTGTAGCTGTTGTTAATTTTTTACTGCAAAATTATGATATAATTAAACAATGGAATTAACATCAAAGGAAAAGGCTTTAAAAATAGCTCAATTTTTAGATAGCAAAAAAGCTATTGATATAAAAATTCTTGAACTCAAAGACCTCATAATTATAACCGATTACTTTGTCATATGCTCAGGAGAAAGCACCACTCAAGTAAAAGCTCTCTCAGAATATCTTGAAGAGATGATGGAAAAAGAAGGCATAAAGCCTTTGGGTATAGAAGGTTTTTCCTTTGCGCGCTGGATTTTAATGGACTATGGCGATGTAATAGTGCATATATTTCTTGATGAGCAGAGACATTATTATGACCTTGAGCGCCTTTGGCTTGATGCCCCAAGAATTGCCTTTAAAACAGAACCTACCTCAGATAAAACCCCCGCAATGTATAAATAAAATGTCCAGTTATCGTTAGGCTTTCTTTCTGCCAATCATCCGGAAGAGGCCAAAAAGGCTGAGCGTCTTTTAATGCCTTAATGGCAGCATCATCAAGCATTCTATATCCTGATGTTCTTAGAAGTTCAACTGAAACAAGCTTTCCCTTTTTGTCAATTGTAAATCTGATATAAAGGTCTCCATAAATTCCCCTTTCTGCTGCCTGTGGAGGATACTGCCAAACTCTTTCAATTTTTTCCTTAAGTCTCTCCAGATATCCCCAGTCATTGAATTCCTTTGCAGAAAAACTTAGACCATGTGATGTTTCAACCTTTGCTGACTCGTGATTTTTACTTGAATATTTCGCAATAATATCTTTGTCAAAAATATTCGTTGCCTTTTTTTCAGTTTCCATCTTTGAGAAATTTTTATCGTATTTTAATCCAGCAGAAGGCTTTGTCTCTTCAGCCTTTTTCTCAGCTGTTCCCTCGTGTCCCTTTGGAATAGCGCTCAGTTGTTTAGGCTGTTTTTGTGCTGTAATAGGAGGAATTTTTTGCAAAGTTTTGGGTTGAGGAATTTTTTCAATTCTTTTAGGTTGTTTCGGCAACTCGGAAGGAAGAGATGCTTTAGGTTGAACAGGTAATAAAAGGACTTGGACTGGCTCTGTAGAGAGTTTTTCAGATTTGAAGTATTCCTGCAGTAGCAAAACGATGATAAACAACAAAATATGAAAAACAACTGAATAAAATAAAGATTTCTTCACATATTTATTTTAACTTAGACAGAAACATTCTTGAAATAAAACTCTTGAAAGCTTTTAAGTAAAGAGGGATAAGGCTGTTGCCATGTTCTTTCCTTAACCATAAAGCCATTGCAAGTTCTTGAATTGCTGGATCTCTATGAATATCAAGCCATTCATCAATTTTTTTATCATTGCCAAACATTAAGTCTTGAAATTTCTTCATCATGCTAAACTGCGTAAGAAATCTATCATTCCAAAGTTTTTCATAAAGCTTTAAATTTCCCTGTATCACAGCCTCTGCTGCAAACTGACCAGATTTCATTGCATAGTATATTCCTTCAAAGGAAACAGGCATTGTAAAAGCCATTGCATCTCCACAAAAGATTACATTTCCTTTGAAAAAAGCTCTTTTCGTCCATCTTGGAATCTTATATGCCCTTAATTTCAGGAAATGTCCATCTTTTATTTCCATTGAAAATCGCTTACGCAGGAAATTTTCAATAAGCGGCTTAAGCTTTTTAATATCCTCTGCTCCTGTACCAACAGACACATAATCAATAGCGGGAAAAACCCAAGAATAAAAAAAGGAAGCATGGGCGCTTCCAAACCAGAATTCAATTGTTTCCTTTGTTTCTATATATTTTTCTGGAAGATGAAGGCTGACAGTCCAGTAAAAATCAGGTTTTTTAATTCCTAATAGTGAACATACCCTTGAATTTACTCCATCTGATGCAATCAAGAATTTAGATTGGATTTTTAAGATTTCTCCTGATTTTCTCCTGACCACTGCTTTTATTTTGTTGTTATAATTTTCAATATCAACAAGTTCTGCCTCAATAATTTCTGCTCCTTTGTCTGAAGCCATTTTTTGCAGAAAACTGTCAAAGTTAAGGCGATTTACGATAAATATCTCTCCTCCAATAAAGTCAACCTCAATAGGTGAGGAAAAGGGAGGGACAATTTTGATTTTTTTAATTCTGTTAAAAAAAAGATTTTTCTCTACTTCTTCTAAAATACCAATATCTTTTAGCCCCATAGAGGGGATTCCCCCTCCACAGGGCTTTTCAAATTGAAGATTTTTTTCTACAATAACTGTGTCTATCCCGCTCTCAGAAAGAAACTTTGCAGCAATAGAGCCAGCAGGACCACCACCAGCAACTAAAACTTCACATTCCATCCTAACTATTTTTTAGTCACTACAAGAACAGGACATGGTGCATTTCTAATAACTCTTTGAGTTGTACTTCCAACAAAGAATCTTTCTACACCGCTTCTTTGCAATGTTCCAATAACAATTAAATCAATATTGTTCTCAGCGGCAAATTTAATGATTTCTTCATACGGAATTCCTTTTCTTACTACTGTTTCAACATCTGTCAAACCTTCTCTCATATCAGCACCAAAGGACTCAAGATTTCTCTTGGCATGAGATTCAAGGTCCTTGTATAAGTCTGTAAGAGAAGGATGGGGAATATGAAGATTTGATGCTTTTTCAATATCATAAATAACATGCATCAAGTAAAGCTTTGCATTAAACATTTTCGCCATGTCAACAGCATAAGAAAGGGCATAAAGGGACTCATCAGAAAAATCAGTTGACAAAAGAATTTTTTTGAATTTCATAACAACCTCCTAATTTTTTATGTTTTTTAAGTATATCAATCTCATGCCTTCAAATACAAGATATGGGTTTAAAATATGTGAAATTTTTAAAAATCTTGAAAGCAAGCTTCCATATCCTCCTGTGAGAACTACCTTCAAATTTGCCTTTAATGATTGTCCAATTTCTCTAATAATACCTTCAATGGCATAACATGTTCCTAAAACAATTCCTCCTCTTATTGCACTCTCGGTATTGCTTCCGGGAAGAAAAACCGGTTCTTCTAAATTCACAGGACTAAGCAAGGCAGTATAATTATGGAGTGCAATGTTCATGGTGTGTAAGCCCGGAATTATAGCTCCCCCAACTATTTCAGCTCTCTCTGTAACGACCGTAATCGTGGTTGCAGTTCCAGCATCCACTACTGCAACATTGCCTCTGAATAAATTAAAAGCAGCTACACAGCAAGTAAGCCTGTCTGCTCCTAATTTTTCAGGATTATCAACTGCAATTATTAAATCAGACTTGATTTTGGAATTAACATTTATTATGGAGGCAAAGTATTCTTTAAAAATGTTAAAAAACTGCTCTGACACTGAAGGGACAACTGAACAGACAACGCAGTCATGTCCTTTTTCTATGTAATCCTTTAACTTTTCACAGTTTAAATCCTTCAAAGGTGACGAAAATATTGGCTCGCACTTTGATTCCAACGGATTGGAAAATTTAGCAATTCCTAATGTTGAGTTTCCTATCTTTATAGCATAAAACATTATTTGGTTCTTAAAAGTGTCACATCTCCTGCACAAATTTTTTCATATGTACCGTCAGAAAGTTTTACTATCAACCTTCCTTCTTCATCTATAGCCTCAGCGGTGGCAATAAGCTCCCTGTCAGTAAGAACAATTTTTACTTGCCTACCAATAGTTCCGCTTAATTGCATCCATCTGTCAATTATAGTTTTTCTATTTTTCTTCTCAAGCAATTGATACCATTTATCAAATTCCTTTATAACCTCTACTGCAATCATTGCTCTTGAAAACTCTTCTCCCTTACAAATTCTCAAAGATGTGGCTATCTCTTTAATCTCTTCAGGAATATCCTCTTCTGTCATATTAATATTTATTCCTACGCCAACAACAGCAGCCTTTATTTTTTCACCTTCAATTTTCATTTCCGACAGGATTCCACCTACTTTTTTGTGGTCAATGAGCATATCATTGGGCCATTTAATCTGCACTGGAATGTTTGTAATCCTTCTTAAAGCAGTTGTGCAGGCAACAACACTTGTTAAGGTTATTAATGTTGCATATTTTGGAGTTATTGATGGTTTTAATGCAAAACTCATATAAAGGTTTTTTCCCTCTGGAGAAATCCATCTTCTGCCTAACCTTCCCTTGCCCTTTGTTTGTCTGTCTGCTATAACAACTGTTCCCGGCGGATATCCTTGCTTTAATAGTTCATAACCCACGCTATTAGTTGACTCAACTTCATCAAATACAACAATCTCCTTTTCTATTACCTGTATTTTTGATGAAAGCTCTTTTTTTAAATCCTCTGCTTTAAATTCCATAAATTACCTCTCTGGATTTAATATTATTACTTCAATTTTACCCTTAAGTTTCTCAGCAAAATGATGAGCGTCATTTTCAGAACCAACAATGCTTCCATAATGCATTGGAATGGCAATCTTTGGTTTAATGTCAAGGGCTGCCTGAACAGCTTCTTCTGCAGTCATAACATATGTTCCTGACACAGGTAAAAGAGCTATGTCAACATCTTTAAACTCCTTCATTTCAGGTATGTAGTCAGTATCTCCTGCTATATAAATTCTCTTTCCAGAAACCTTAAAAATATAACCAACCCATCCTTTTTCCTTTGGATGAAATTTTTTGTTCGTATTATATGATGGAACAACTTCAATTTCTATGCCTTCAACATTTACCTTGTCTCCGGGTTTCACAATAACCTCCTTAGCCTTTATCCTTCCAGCACAATCAGCAGGTAAAACGAGCACAGTATCAGGACCTAAAAGCTTTGAAATGTCCTCAGCACTAAAATGGTCATAGTGGTCATGAGTAATGAGTATGATGTCTGCTTTGTCTGGCTTTTTAATCTGAAAAGGGTCAGTATAGATAACCTTTTCTCCAACAATTTTAAAGGTATCATGCCCTAACCATTTAATGTTTTCCAACATTTGACACCTCCTGTTTTTTATTTATGGAAGCATTTATTTAATTCTCTCTCCGTGACAGTAAATATTAAACCTGTTCCCTCTTAAAAATCCAACTATTGTAATCCCGAGATTTTCTCCAATTTCAACTGCCAGAGAGGTTGGAGCTGATCTGCTAACAATTATGGGTATCTTCCATTTTGCTGTTTTTAATATCATCTCAGATGATATCCTTCCGCTTACGAGCATTATTTTACCTCTGAAAGTTATTTTATTCAACAATGCCCAGCCGATTACCTTATCTACAGCATTATGCCTTCCCACGTCTTCAGCTATGAACAGTATTTTTTCCCTATCTGAAAGTGCAGCTGCATGAATACATCCTGTTGTCCTGTATAAAACAGATTGTATTTGAAAATTTTTGTAAAGCTCAAATAATGTATTACAATCAACAGTAAGGTCATCATCAATTTTAGTTCTTAAATCTCGTACAAAGCTGTAAGCTGCCATGCATCCAGAGGTAATTGTTTTACCTTCAAGTGAGACAAAGCCATCAAGCATAACCTTGACATTTATTTCCTTATCAGTGTCTTCTATGAATATCTTTTCAGGACACCAGTCACCCTTTAAAATTCCTTCTGTCATCAGAAAGCCAGTGACCAATTCTTTTATGTGAATCGGAGAGGCAGAGAGAGAGACAACTTCTTCATCGTTGACATAAATTTTTATTCTTTTTTCTACGGCAATTAAATCTTCAACCTCTTCAATCTTTTCTTTCTGATACCTTATTATTCCTTTATTTAAAATCGGCTTCATACGTGTATTTTAACCTGTTAAATCGAAAAATGGCGATAGAAATTTAAAAATTTTTGAAAATAAATATTTTTTACTGTGATTTCGAAAAACGAGATTGCCTCGGGTGCTAACGTACCCTCGCAATGACGAAGGAAGGGGTCATTGCGAGCCTGCCGACAGGCGGGCAAAGCAATCCCATAAAAAGAAAGTATAGCCTCAGACATAAATTCTCTCGCAATATCCATAAATCTAACATATGATGACAAAAAGGGTAATGCCTCCCAACGACAAAAAGGAGAGTGCTTCGCAAAGGCGAAATGGGGAATGTCTCATAAAGACGAAAAGTGAAATCCTTCGCAGAAATGATAAGTGAAATGCTTCCAATAACGAAAAGGTGGTCATTGCGAGGCATCTGTCAGGATGCTAAAGCAATCTTGTCTTATAATTTTCACTTTTTACCTCTTACGCCTTACGTTTTATGGATTTTAGGGACTGCTTCGCCTTTGGCTTACAGTGACGCGTGTTTAATTATTTTTAAGTGTTAAAGTTTTTCTTGCAAATTATTTCAAAAAACTGCTATTCTGAAATTAGAATAAATCTTTAGGAGGTAGATGTGTTTAGTATCAGTTCAAAGGCAGCCGAAAAGGCAAAATTAATCCTCAAAAACGAGGGAAAAGAAGGATGGGGTTTGAGAATATTCTCAGCTGAAGGATATTGTAGCCCTACTTTTGGTCTTGATATTGATGAAAATCCACAAGAAGGAGACGAGGTAGTTGAAAAAGATGGATTAAAGGTTTATTTAGATAAACAAACCTTTGATCTTCTCAGTGAAGCTGAACTTGACTATTATGAGGACGAAGAGCAAGAGGGCTTTATACTGAAAGGTCCTATGCCATCCTGCGGACCAGGTTGTGGAGGCTCCTGCGGCGTATAAGCGATGTTTCCAATTCATCGCCCAAGAAGACTAAGAAAAACAGATATCCTGAGGAAGATGGTGAGGGAAACAATCCTCACCCCTCAGGATTTTGTTTATCCAATGTTTGTTGTTCCAGGCAAAGGTGTCAAAAATCCTATCCCTTCAATGCCTGAATGCTTTCAGGAAAGCGTTGATGAAGCAGTAAAAACTGCTAAAGAAGTATTTTCCTTAGGCATACCTGCAATAATTCTTTTTGGAATCCCTTCTTACAAAGACGAAAAGGGCTCATCTGCCTATGATGATAATGAAGTTGTGCAGAATGCTATTAAGGCAATAAAGGATGCTATCTCTGATTTAATAGTTGTGACTGATGTTTGTTTATGTGAATATACATCACATGGACATTGCGGAATTATAAAGAATGGAAAAATAGACAACGATTCAACACTTGAAATATTAGCATTAGAAGCATTATCCCATGCAAAGGCTGGAGCAGATATTGTTGCACCATCTGATATGATGGATGGAAGGGTTGGGAAAATTCGCAAAGCCCTTGATGATGAAGGATTTACAGACGTTGTAATTCTTTCCTATGCAGCCAAGTATTCTTCAGCATTCTACGGACCTTTCAGAGAGGCTGCACAGTCTGCACCTGCATTTGGAGACAGACGCAGTTATCAAATGGATCCTGCAAATCGCAGAGAAGCTATCAAGGAAGTTGCCCTTGATATCGAGGAGGGCGCAGATATTGTAATGGTCAAGCCTGCACTGGCATATCTTGATATAATTTCAGATGTAAAAAGAACCTTTAATGTTCCTGTTGCTGCTTACAATGTAAGCGGTGAATACTCAATGATAAAAGCAGCAGCTCAGCTTGGTTGGCTAAATGAAGAGGCTACAATGATGGAAGTTCTTACTGCAATTAAAAGAGCTGGAGCGGACATAATTCTAACATACTTTGCAAAGAAAGCTGCCAAATTGCTTCAAAGTTAATTAATGGGCAAATTCATACTGCAAACCTCCTTTAAACCAAAAGGAGACCAGCCCAAAGCTATTAAACAGCTTGTAGAAGGAATAAAAAGAGGGCATAAGCATCAGGTTTTACTTGGAGTTACAGGCTCTGGTAAAACATTCACAATTGCCAATGTAATAGCAAAATTAAATAAACCAACTCTTGTAATAGCACCAAACAAAACACTCGCAGCCCAGCTTTATGGAGAATTTAAAGAGCTTTTCCCCTACAATGCTGTTGAATACTATGTAAGCTACTACGATTATTATCAACCTGAAGCTTACATCCCTGAGACAGACACCTACATTGAAAAGGATGCGTTAATTAACGATGACATAGACAGAATGAGGCATTCTGCGACCCTTTCGGTTCTTACAAGAAATGATGTCATTGTTGTTGCCTCAGTATCTTGCATTTATGGAATAGGCTCTCCTGACGATTATCTGGCGATGCACATAACCCTTGAAGAGGGAATGACTACTGAAAGGGATGTCCTTCTCCGCAAACTTGTTGATATACTTTATACAAGGGCTGAAGAGGAGTTTAGAAGAGGGACTTTCAGAGTTAGAGGTGATGTAGTTGACATATTTGCATCCCACTGTATTGATAGGGCTTACAGAGTAGAATTTTTTGATAATGAAATAGACGCAATTTATGAAATTGATCCCCTTACTGGACAAAAGCTAAAAAGAATTCTACGGATATTCATTCCACCAAACAGTCACTGGGTAACACCTGACCCAAGACTAAGAAAAGCTTTAGAGTCAATAGAAGAAGAGCTTGAAGAAAGAATTAGATATTTCAAAGAACGCGGAGAAGAGCTTTTTGCAGAAAGAATTGAAAAAAGAACCCGTTTTGATATGGAACTTTTAAGCCAATTTGGACACTGTCATGGAATAGAAAACTACTCTCGTCATCTTAGTGGAAGACTTCCGGGTGAGCCACCTTTTACATTGATAGATTACATTTATGCTGGTCCTTCAAAGGGAGATTTTTTAACAGTTATAGATGAAAGCCATATATCTGTTCCACAAATTGGAGGAATGTACGAAGGAGACAGAGCAAGAAAGCTGAATCTTATTGAATACGGGTTTAGATTGCCATCTGCCCTTGACAATAGACCTTTAACATTTAGAGAGTTTGAACACAGGATGAACTATGTCATTTATGTATCAGCAACGCCGGGAGATTATGAGATTGAAAAGTCAAATCACAGAATTGTGGAACAAATTATAAGACCTACAGGTCTTCTTGACCCTAAGATAGAAGTAAGACCTGCAAGCAATCAGGTGGAAGATTTACTTGAGGAAATCCAAAAAAGAGTTGCAATTGGTGAAAGAGTTCTTGTAACTACAATAACAAAAAAACTTGCTGAAGATCTATCTGAATATTATACCAGTCTTGGAATAAGGGCAAAATATCTTCATTCAGACATAGATACCCTTGAAAGGGTTGAAATACTAAGGGATTTAAGGCTCGGGAAATTTGATGTTTTAATAGGTGTTAATCTCTTAAGGGAAGGACTTGACTTGCCTGAAGTATCTCTTGTTGCAATATTTGACGCAGACAAAGAAGGTTTTCTTCGTTCAGAAAGGTCTTTAATTCAGACAGCTGGAAGAGCTTCAAGAAATGTTAATGGATTAGTTATACTTTATGCTGACACGATTACAGAATCTATGAAAAAAGCAATTGAAGAAACTGATCGTAGAAGAAAGATTCAAATGGATTATAATACAAAGATGGGAATAACGCCTGAAACTGTTAAAAGCAAAATAAAAGATATCCTGTCGTCAATTTACGAGAGAGACTATGCTGAAATTTCTACTGTTGAAGAAGAAGCTGAAGAGTATGATTTGTCAGAAGAAACAATTAAAAAACTTGAAGCTGAGATGAAAAAGGCAGCTGAGAACCTTGAATTTGAAAGGGCAGCTGAGATAAGAGATAAGCTTTTTAAACTAAAGGAAAAAATTTTAAAGGTTGGAGTAAAGGTTTAGGTAAAAATGAGCAAAGAAGGCAGACTTCATGAACATCCAATTTTAAAATTTAAAAGAGGACAAGAAGTAACAATTTATTTTAATGGTAAACCCATAAAAGCATATGAGGGCGAAACAGTTGCTGCAGCACTTTATGCGTCGGGAGTTAGAATTTTTAGCAGATCTTTTAGATGGCACAGACCGAGGGGATTTTTCTGTGCAATAGGTAAATGCTCCTCATGCATGATGGAGGTTGACGGAATACCAAATATAAGAGTTTGTAAAGTATATGTTAAGGAAGGGA
Source organism: Thermodesulfovibrio sp. (assembly GCA_041640755.1). Classification (GTDB taxonomy): domain Bacteria; phylum Nitrospirota; class Thermodesulfovibrionia; order Thermodesulfovibrionales; family Thermodesulfovibrionaceae; genus Thermodesulfovibrio. The sequence goes on from JBEPZQ010000008.1 coordinate 17,789, forward strand.
TGCAAATAAAGACTCAAACAGGCTTTCCTAATGCTGAATTTGATATCTTGTCAATATCAGATAAAATAATAGACAAAGTTTTTCCTCATGGTAGTCATTACACTAAATTTACCTCCTCTCCATTATTGAGAAACTTTGTTCTCACTAATCTAAGAAAACTCACGGGCTTTGGGGATAAACCAAAGAGCGTTTATAAAAAAAATGCCAGATATGAAGAGATTGAATGCGATGTTTTAATCATTGGAGGAGGTCCGGCAGGAATGTCTGCTGGAATAAATGCCGGAAAGTATGGTGCAAAAGTTTTACTTATTGACGAAAATCATCGTCTTGGAGGACAACTTGTAAAACAAACTCATAGATTTTTTGGCTCAGCCAAACATAAAGCAGGAACAAGGGGATTTAAAATAGCATTAGCCCTTGAAGATGAACTCAGAAAAATTGAAAATGTAAAAATTCTTACAAAAACAAAAGTTTTTGGTATTTACAAGAACGAAGTAGGTGCTTTTAGATCTGACAAACTTTTAAGAATAAGACCAAAAAAGACAATTATAGCAACAGGAGCCTATGAAAGAACTCTCATATTTGAAAACAATGACCTGCCGGGTATATATGGAGCAGGTGGTGTTCAGACGCTGATGAATGAACAGGGTATTTTACCCGGAAAAAATGGATTAATTATTGGTTCAGGGAATGTTGGTCTAATTCTTGCCTATCAGCTATTGCAGGCTGGAGTAAAAGTAGCAGGAATTGTAGAAGCAATGCCAAAAATCGGAGGATATTTTGTTCACGCTGCAAAAATAAGAAGGCTTGGAATTCCGATTTATACAGGACATACTATCTTGAGGGCTATTGGGAAAGAGCATGTTGAAAAAGCAATAATAGTGCAACTTGATAAAAAATGGCAACCAATCAAAGGAACAGAAAAAGAGATTAAATGTGACTTTATCTGTATTTCCGTAGGACTCTCTCCTACAATTGAGCTAATTTATCAGGCAGGTTGTGAAATAAAATTTGTTCCGCAACTTGGTGGTTTTGTTCCCTTAAGAACGAAATACAATGAAACAACCGTTTGTGGTGTGTATGTTGCCGGTGATTGTGCTGGAATTGAAGAAGCCACATCAGCAATTATGACAGGCAAAGTCGCAGCCCTTCATGCAATACTAAGTTTAGGATACGAAGGAGAAGATGCAATAAAAGAGCTGGATGAGGCAATGAAAGATATAGAGGAATTCAGAAGCGGAGTTTTTGGAGAGAGAATAAATTCAGGTATTTGTCAGTGTTTGTTGGAGAAAGAGGCATGAAATATCTTGAAAGAGGATATCTTAAAAAAATTGAGTTACCGCCATTTCCTTCTGAAGACAGACTTAAAGAAAAACCAGTAGCCTACATAGAATGTCCACAGCCAATTCCTTGTAGTCCATGTTTTGAATCTTGCAAATATGGAGCAATCCAAATGGAAAACATAAATGATCCTCCACAGGTTAATTATGAAAAATGCACTGGATGCATGGAATGCATTAAGGTTTGCCCGGGATTGGCTATCTTCATGTTACATATCAATAAAAAAGGCAAAGGAGAGATAATTCTTCAGTATGAGTTTATTCCTTGGTTAAGCAAGGGAGATCAAGTGGAGTTATTGAACAGAAAAGGAGAGGCAGTTGGTTCAGGATTAGTTAAATGGGTTTTTCCACCAAGTAAAAATGATAGTACCTCCCTTGTGAGAGTTGAGATTGAAGACCCTGAACTAATATATGAAGTAAGGGCTATAAGAAGGAGTTCAAAATGAGAAAAGTTGTCTGCAGATGCGAAGATTTAACTGAACAAGAAATTTTGCATGCAATTGAACTTGGTTATAAAGATATTGAAAGCCTAAAAAGATACACAGGCTGTATGACAGGTCCTTGTCAAGGAAAGGGTTGCATTAATCATGTTGTTAGAATTCTTTCTCAGAAGCTTGGAAAAAGCATAGATGAAATAGGAATAACAGTGCCCAGACCTCCAGTTGATCCTGTGCCACTTTATATACTATCAAGTGGCGAGGAAAAGGAATGAAAATAGCAGTAATAGGTGGAGGGATTGCCGGGCTGAGCCTGTCCTATTTTTTATCTAAAAAAGGTGCTCAGGTAGAGGTTTTTGAAAAAAAATACATTCTTTACGGCTCCAGTGGAAGGAATTCTGGAGGAGTAACTGCCCAGTTTTCTGATGAATCTTTAATAAAATATGCCTTGCGAACAATAGAGCTTTACGAAAACTTGCAAACTGAGATTGGCTTCAATTTTCTTTTCCGAAAAAGCGGATACTTAAAACTTTCCAATAATCAACAAGAACTGGAAAAAGAAGTAGAGATACAAAAGAATGCTGGTTTAAAAATTGATTTATTGACTCCTAACGATACAAAAAAAGTGTTCTCAGACCTAAATACCGAAGAATTCTCCATCGCAAGTTACTATAAAGACGGCGGATTGCTATTTCCATGTCCCCTCTTGTGGGGACTTGCCAAAGGATGCAGAAAATACGGCGTAAAAATATATGATTGGACTCAAGCTGAAATAGCTTTTGATAATGATAAAATTATTGGAGTAAAAACTAAAAATCAAGTTCATAATGCTGACATCATTGTAATTGCTGCCGGTGCGTGGAGCAAAAAATTAAATGAAAAAATAGGTATAAAATGCAACAGCAAAATAATAAAAGAAGAAATTTGCGTACTTGAAAGCATAAAACCTTACATAAATCCATATATAATCCATTCCAATGGTTTATTTGTAAATCAATCAATGAGAGGAGAAATTGTTGGAGGAATAAAGGGCAAAAAAGACAGCGTCAATCATGGTAGTTCATTGGATTTTTTGATAAAATATGCAAAGCTCGTGACTGCATTGATTCCAAAATTAAGAGGACTTTCTGTTTTAAGACAGTGGTCAGGAGTATATGATGAAACTTCTGACGGTAAACCCAATGTCGGATTTTCAAACGAGAAAATCTTTCAATTCAATGGATTTGGAAGAAATGGAAACTCTCTTGCCCCCGCCTATGCAGAAGAGGCAGCTGAGATTATTATGAAAAATCTGCAAGATTCTAATCGTTAATTGGCAGGATTATAATCCTTCATTGGTAATGTTCTAAGAGTTTTTGTTAAGATTCTAATCGTTCATTAGTAAAATTCTGTTCGGTCACTGGTAAAATTCTAATGGTTTGTTAGAAAGATTCTAACGGTTTGTTAGTAAAATTCTAATCGTTCATTGGTAATCCCCACTTCATCAACTTTTGAATAAAAAATTTTTAAAATCAATGAGTTATCATTGCTGTCCAAAATAATCTAAACTCATAAAAAACATCCGCATAAAATAAGACTTTTGGACAAGAAAATTTGCTTCTTCAAAATCAGGTTACCCCCCT
>JBEPZQ010000009.1:0-21055 GCA_041640755.1 Thermodesulfovibrio sp.
CCTCACCTTCGGTGAGTCTCGCAATGACGGAAAAAATAAACGGCAGGCTCGCACTGGCACCTCCCCGTCATTGCGAGGCATCCGTTAGGATGCCGAAGCAATCTCGCCTTTTAAAGACGATATTATTTCGCTCCTTGCGGGATTTGTAGTGATAGAATATTGGCATACAGTGATAGATGGAGGTAAAGGAAATGCCGGGTAAAAAAATAAGAGTTCTTGTGGTAGATGATTCAGCTCTCATGAGAAAAAAAATCAAGGAAATTCTTGAATCTGACCCTGAGATAGAAGTAATTGCAACAGCCAGAGATGGTGAAGACGGACTTAATAAAGCAAGACAGCTTCATCCTGATGTTGTAGCTCTTGATATTAACATGCCGGGCATGGATGGACTGACTGTGCTTCAGTATATTGTGAATGAGCAAATATGTCCTGTTATTATGGTAAGCTCCCTTACTCAGGAAGGTGCTCTAATAACCTATGAAGCCCTTGAAATGGGAGCTTTTGACTATGTAGCAAAACCCGGTGGAACAATTTCATTAAACATAGAAAAAGTCGCTGGTGAACTTATTGCAAAAGTAAAAGCAGCTGCCAAAAGCAACTTATATTCTAAACTTAAAAGTAGAATCCAGAAAGTAAAAGAAAAACCTGCAATAAAAGAACCTAAAGAAGAATCTCTCATTACAGATGTAAAAGTAGCAGTGGCAATAGGAGTATCCACAGGCGGTCCTAAAACACTCATGGAAATAATACCTTTTTTACCTGCCGACTTGCCAGCAGCTGTTTTCATTGTTCAGCACATGCCTCCTACATTTACAGCAGGATTTGCAAAAAGGCTTGATGCTTACTCAAAGATTAGGATTAAAGAAGCTGAGGCAGGCGACATAGTAAAATTAAGTCACGGATATCTCGGAAAAGGCGGATATCATCTTCTCTTAAAACCAAGAAATGATAAAATATTAATTAGATTATCCACAATACCTGAGCATCTTTTTATTCCTTCAGTTAGTGTAATGATGGAAAGTGTTTTATCAGTCTTTGGAAAAAGGACAGTAGGAGTTTTGCTTACAGGAATGGGAGACGATGGAGTTGATGCCATGGTAAAGATAAGGAAGGCTGGAGGAATAACCATTGCAGAGTCTGAAGAGACAGCCATAGTTTTTGGTATGCCAAAGGAAGCAATAGAAAGAGGTGGTGCAGAGATTGTTGCACCGAGTTACAAAATTGCAGATGAAATCGTAAAGGCAGTAAAAGCACTGGCTTAAAGAAGTGTAAGTGTAAAGTGTATGTGAATGTGAAAATTGAGTAATGATCAAATGTTATTGAATGCATTTTTTTGTCATTGCGAGGAGCGATAGCGACGAAGCAATCTCTGAGATTGCCACGCCTCCTTCGGAGGCTCACAATGACAGATAAAAAATCAGTGAGGCTCGCAATGAAGAATAAAAATAATCGGGAGGCTCGCAATGACGGAAAAAATAAGCATAGGGGTTGCAATAATAGGCTAACGAAGGCTTTATATAAAAATTGCCCAATTTAGATGTGCATGTATTAGGAGGGTAAAAATGAAAGAGGAAGAGAGACTTTTGCAGATTTACGAAATGATGGAGTCGCCTGACCAAGAAAAAATAAGACAACTTATTGAAATACTTAAAAAGGAAGACTCAATTGCAATGAGAGAAGCAATTGTAACCTCTTTAAAATACCTTGACTTACAACCTTTTTATGAAGAAATATTTAATCTATTCAGCTCAGAAGATGCGTATTTAAGAAATGCTGCAGTTGAGATATTTGGTGCAAAGGGCAGTGATGCTGTAGCATTTTTAACATCTAAAATGGATTCTCAGTATCATGAAGTAAGAAAGCTTATTCTTGACAGTCTTGTTTTAATAGGCTCTCCTGAGGCTCAGCTTGCAGTTCGAGCTTATATTTATGATGAAAATCCAAATGTTCAAATCACAGCAGTTGAATATGTCGGGAAACTTCAAGACAAAGAAAGTGTGCCAGAACTTATAAAACTTTTTAAACAAAAAGATGAGCCAATGCTAAGGTCAACAATCATTCAGTCAATTACTGAGCTTGAAAGTGAAGAAGGCTGTAGAGAAATCTTTAAATATTTCTCTAATACAGAAATACCTGAGTATTTATTGCCTGACTTCTTAAAAATGGTTGCAAAGGTGGGAGATTTAGAAACAATTTTAAAAACACTAAATATACTCAAATACTCAACTGCTGTTGCAAAGGATTTGATAGATTTTATAGAAGAGACAGCAAACAGGTTTCCTGAGATTAAAAATAATCCTAAAGTGCAAGATATGATTTCAAAAATTTTAAATGACCCATTCGTAGATGAAGAACTCAAGGAGATATTAAGAGGAGAGGAGCAGTGAGGGGCGAAGAAGGAAAAGCGGGATTGCCACGCCTCACCTTCGGTGAGGCTCGCAATGACGGAAAAAATAAACGGCAGGCTCGCAATGACCTTCCTCCCCGTCATTGCGACTCCGAGCGAGGCGAGAAGGAAGCAATCTCAAGAAAGATTGCCATGAATTTAAGGGTATGTAATTACGAAGACAGGTAAAGGAGAGGAGCAGTGAAGCTTACCATAGAGGAATTTGAGAGGTTTGCAGATTTAATATACAGAAAAACAGGAATAAAATTTGAGAAGCACAAACTTTATTTTGTTGAAAAAAGAATAGAAAAAAGGATGCAGGAACTTGGAATAACCAATCCTACAGAGTATTTAAGGCTTTTAAAATTTGGAGACCCAAAGGGTCAAGAATTTCAAAAACTTATTGAGCTTTTAACGATAAATGAGACATACTTTTTCAGGGATTTTCCCCAATTGCAAGCCTTTGCAGAATACTGTTTACCAGTAGTTGTAGAAAATAAAATTAAAACAGGTGATGAAAACATCAGAATCTGGTCTGCAGGCTGTTCAACTGGTGAGGAGCCATATACTTTATCAATCATTTTGAATGAAATGCTTGACCCTGAGGAATGGAACATAGAGATAATTGGAACTGATATTGATACCCAAGCTCTTGAAAAAGCAGAAAAAGGTATCTATGAGCCAAGAAGTGTAAAAGATGTTCCTCCTGATTATCTAAAAAAATACTTTTTAAATTCTGGTTCAAAATTTATAGTAAAGGATGAGGTTAAGAGATTTGTCAGACTTGAGCATTTGAATTTAAGTGATTTTTTAGCCTTAAGAAAATACAGAGGTTTTGATTTTATATTTTGCAGAAATGTTCTTATATATTTTGATGAGCCTTCCCGTAAAAGGGTTGTTGACCATTTCTATATTGCTTTAAACAAAAAAGGATTTATATTTTTGAGCTCAACAGAATCGCTTTCAAGAATTACAACAGCCTTTAAATTGATAAAACTTGGTCCTCATTTAGTATATACAAAGGAGTGAGAGGATGAAAAAAGTACTTGTAGTTGATGATTCAAATGTAGTGAGAGCCTTTCATAGCAATATACTTAAATCTGCAGGATTTTTAGTTGATGAAGCAATTGATGGAGCAGATGCACTGGAGAAGGCTTTAACAAAAGAATATGACCTTATTCTTTGCGATATTAACATGCCTAAAATGGATGGATTAACATTTATAAAACACTACAGGGAATTTTCCAAAGAAACACCGATAATAATAATCACAACACAGCAGGAAGATATAAATAGAAGAAAGGGTTATGAGGCAGGTGCAAATCTCTATATTGTAAAACCCGTAAAGCCAGATATTTTAATCACCTATATAAAACTTTTACTGGGAGAGGAAATATGATAGAGATTAAGCAAAAAAATGGCTCAGTTGATTTAATTTTCAAAGAAGAATGCAGAATTTTTGAAATTGAAGAAGATATTGAAAAAATCAAAAATGCCTTAAACAAAGGCAAAAAAGCGAAGAAAATCAACATTGCTATTGCAGAAGATGCAGAACTTGATACGGCATATTTTCAGCTGATTTTATCCATTTTAAATTCAGAATATGAGGTGATTGTTAACGAGAGTTCAATACTTAGGGAATTAAAGTTACTCTATGGTATTGAAAATGCTTTTTAAATACGAACACATTGAAGAACTTCCCTATCCGTTATTGAGAGGGTGTCTTTTTGTCATTGTGAGCCCTCTTTTTCCGTCATTGCGAGGACTTCCCCATCGCCGTCATTGCGACTCCGAGCGAAGCGAGGAGGAAGCAATCTCGTCTTTTTCTTTCAATAAGGAACGGGATTGCCACGCAGTCCTTCGCACTGCTGGCAATGACAGAATGGGAGCGACAAGGAACGGGATTGCCACGCCTCCTTCGGAGGCTCGCAATGACAGAAAAAAATCAGTGAGGCTCGCAATGAAGAATAAAAATAATCGGGAGGTTAGCAATGACAGAAAAAATAAACGGGCAGACTTGCAATGACAGAATGGGGCACAAAAAGAGAGATCACTTCGGCTTGCTTTGCAAGCCTCGTGATGACAGAAAAGGGTGTCATTGCGATGGTCGCCAAGCTTTCGTCTCGCGACAGGCTCCCATTATTCCGTCATTGCGAGGAGCGTCAGCGACGAAGCAATCTCGTAGAGAGGGTTGCCATGAAAGGCGAGATTCTAAAGGGATAAAGGTGGACCTTAGGGAGGTTTGCCAGATGGAATGGAAGATTCTTCAACTACCTTGAAAAAATGAAAAGAATAACATAGGAGGCTGTTATGCCAAAGACAATCTTAATTGTAGATGATGCAGCATCAATGAGAGGACTTGTTGCAATGACTTTAAAAAACAGTGGATACAATGTTATTGAAGCAGGTGATGGAAAACAGGCTCTGGAACAACTTCAAAAAGTTGGCAGAGTTGACTTGATAATAACAGACTTAAATATGCCAAATATGGATGGAATACAGTTAATAAAAGCAGTTAAGGCTGATTCAAAAAATAAATTCACGCCTATTGTAATGCTTACCACAGAAAGTCAGGAAGCAAAAAAAGAAGAAGGAAGACAGGCTGGAGCAAAAGCATGGATTGTAAAGCCCTTTAAACCCGATGTTCTTTTAAGTGTTGTAAAAAAAATTATCGGGTGAGGTGTGATATATGGAAATAAACATGGAGTATTACAAAAAACTTTTTTTTAATGAATCAAGAGAAATTCTTGAGAAAGTCACAGAAGACCTCTTAAAGGCAGAAACAGACCCTGAAAATTCTGAACTTTTAAACTCTATTTTCAGAGGAATTCATACAATTAAAGGAAGTGCAGGAGGTTTTGAGCTAAATCAAATATCTGAGTTTGCTCATCACATGGAGACACTTCTTGATAAGATAAGAAACGATGAAATCAAACTTTCACCAGAAATTGTTGACCTCCTCCTTAAAGGTGTTGATACTCTTTCTGAGATGATAAATTCTTATGAATCAGGCACAATCCCTGAAATAGACCAATCTCTTGTAGAAGCTTTTAAAGGATTCATTATAAAAGAGGAAAAGCCTCAGGAGCAAAAAATACAAGAAGAACCGAAGCTTCAACCTTCAGTGACAATTTCAGTTCAATCTGAAATTGAGGCAGAACTAAAAGATTTTCAGAAACAAGGTTATAAAACATATAAAGTCCTTGTAAATTATACAGATGAAGAATTTGTAAACGGCTTTGACCCATTGGTTTTCCTTAGAAATCTTAAAAATAATTCTACTTTCTACAAAGCCTGTGGTAGCAAAGATTCAGTCCCTTCAATTAATCAATTTGAACCTTTCAAGCTTTATCTTAAGCCAGAAATTTATGTTGCAACAGATTTAAATGCAGATGAGATAAAGGACTTAGCTTTTGACCCATCTTTGATAGAAGTAATAGAAATAAAGGAAAAGAAAAAGAAAGAAAATATACCCTTTGAAAGTATTGACAGCAGTGTAATAGAAGAATTCTTAATAGATGCCAATGAAGCTTTAGAGACAATTGAGAAAAATATAATTGAATTTGAACAAAAACTTTCTCCCAAAAGCCTGCAAAATATTTTAAGAGTTGTGCACACTCTTAAAGGAGACTCTGACTACATAGGACTTTCAAGACTCGCAAAATTTGTCCATACACTTGAATCTGTTCTTGACGCCATTAAAAATAAAAAGTTGCAGCCTTCAAAGGAGACAATAGATACAATTTTAAAGAGCATTGATTTATTAAGAACCATACTCATAAATCTTAAAACCAATGAAGGTTATCCTAAGGAGTTGCCTCTTATTCATGAAAGACTTGAAAAATTAATAACATCAGCACCTTCAGAAGTGCTCACACCTACAATTTCAGAAGACAAGGGAACAGTTTTTATAGAACAGGCAAAGCAGTTCAGAGAAATTGTTAAACTGTTTCTTATTGATGAAAAACTGGATGAAGTAAAGCTAAAAACTATTAATAGAGCATTAAAAAGCCTCAGCACAATTTCAAAAAATATTGGAATAAATACCCTTGCAATTCTTGCAGAAAAAGCTATTCAGCATCTTGAAAAATCGGAGATAAAGGATTTCAAAAAAATATTCAAACACATAGATGCTTTCATTGAAGGCATCTTAACTGGTGGAGTAAAAAGACTTGGTGAAATATTAATTGAAGAGGGAAAGGTAAGCGAAAAAGACATTGAAGAAGCCATATCTAAACAAAAAAAGCTTGGTGAGATTTTAGTTGAAACAGGCAAAGTTAAAGAAGAAGATATAAAAGAAGCTCTTGAGAAACAAAAACTTATGGAAACTGCCTCACAGCTTAAACCTCAGGTAGTTCAGCAAGTTGAAGAAGTCAAGACAATGAAAGTTGATGAAAGAAAAGTGGAAATGCTCAATAATTTCATTGGAGAACTCATTGTAGTGAAAAATTCTTTTGAATATCTGTTCTCAATGTTAAAAGACAAGATAGACCCCCATTTGTTAAGAATTTTTAAAGATAACTTTTATCAGATGAGCAGGGTATCAAGAAATCTTCAGGAAGGTATAATTTCTCTAAGAATGATACCAATAAAGCATATTTTCCAGAAGTTTAATAGAGTTGTGCGGGACATAGCAAGAAAACAAGGAAAAATGATTCATTTTATTACTGATGGCGAAGAAACAGAGATTGATAAAAAGGTAGCAGATATGCTGTCTGACCCTCTTATACATCTTGTGCGAAATGCCTGTGACCACGGAATAGAAACTCCAGATGAAAGAAAGAACAAAGGAAAACCTGAAGAAGGCACAGTGATACTCAGGGCATTTCAGGAAGGAACAAATCTGGTTATAAAAATTATAGATGATGGAAGGGGAATTTCAAGAAAGAACTTATATGAAAAAGCTAAGGCTTCAGGGATAGATGTTAAGTCTCCTGATGATCCTGAAATCTTGAGTTTGATATTTCTACCTGGATTGAGCACAAAAGAAAAGGTTACTGAAGTATCAGGCAGAGGAGTTGGAATGGATGTTGTAAAAACAACAGTTGAGTCTCTTGGTGGAAAAGTTACAGTTGTCTCAGAAGAAGACAAAGGAACAGAGATTACACTTACTCTGCCAACAAGGATAGGAATACTTCAGAGTCTATTTGTTGAATCTGCGAAAAGACTTTATGCAATTCCAATTGAATTTGTAGTGGAAACCAAAAAGGTTGATGTAAACAAAATTAAAAGAATTCATGAAAGATTAGGAATATACTGGAGAGGAAAGGTAGTTCCTGTTGAAACACTAAGCGTTCTTTTAAATGGTGGACAGAGGACAATTAGTAAAAAAGAACTTTTAAATAAAGAGATTCCAGTTGTAATACTTAAAACAAATTCAGGAGAGTTTGGAATAATTGTTGATGAATTGCACAGAAATATGGAGATAGCAGTTAAACCATTGCCTGAAGAATTAAAGGATTTAGATTTAATCTCAGGCATTAGCATCATGGGTGATGGAAGAGTTGTTCTTGTTTTAAATCCAGAAACATTGGTTTAGAAGGAATAAAAAATATGGATTCTACATTTATTTTAGTTGCGAAAATTATAATTCTAATCTTTGCGGTGGTATTTGTAGTTTTCTGGTATAAGAAAAAAGTGATTGAAAAGGAAAAAAAATACTCAGAAATAAAAAATCAGTATGAAACTTTAAAGGCAAAGTTTGAAGATTTTATTTTAAACGCAAATAAGCTTTCAGTAAGACAGAAAGAGATGCTTAAAATAGCCTACGAAAACATAAAAGAAGTGAGTGTTTACGTTGAGCAGGCAGTTGTAGATTCAGTGGATAAATTTATGATTATATTAAATGAAATCAAAAGAACAAATGAAGTTGCAAATAAAATTTTACTGGATTTGATTGCAGAAATAAGTTTTAAACTTCATAGATTGGTTAATTCTCAAGTGGAGGGGTCTCAATGTCCCTCTTTTGAAGAATGTCAAAAAACAAAAAGATGCCAGCGATTAGTTAAAAATGGTGAATTTTTACTTTCTAAAATCATTGAAGAAGTAAAAAAAGAGTATTTAAATCTTGTTTCCCAAATGGAGAGTGAAATAGATATAGAAAGCTTTCTTAAAAACTTCCAGACTTTTAAAGGCATGATAAACGAAATCATAAAAACCTTAAGGCAGACATCAGATATGTATGAACAGATGAACATGCTTTCAATTAATGCTACAATTGAGGCAGTAAGGGCAGGCGAGCATGGAAGAGGCTTTGTTGTTGTAGCATCAGAATTTGGCAAGCTTGCTGTTAATGCAGAAGCCCTTTCAAAGAATGCTCAAAAACTGATTGGCGACATCTCAAAACAGATTGAAAGCACAGAAAAAATAGTAGGAATTTTTGAGAAAGATATAGATTTGGCAGAAGAAAATTTAAGAAATTTTATCCCGGTTTTAAAAACATTGTCTTTGTTTGAAAAGATTATAGATAAATCTTCTAAGTTAATTCAAGAAAACGAAATCTTATATGAAAACATTAATCAAATCATTGTCAATCTTCAGTTTCAGGACATAACAAAGCAAATGCTTGAGCATGTAAACAAAATCATTGAAAAAGTAGGCAGTGAAATAGATTCTTTAGACATAAAGCATTTGCTTGAGGAGGGAGAGATGCAGGAGATAAAAAAAGATATACTTCAAGAGCTTGAAAACAACTTTACAATGAATAAGGAAAGAGAAATTGCAAGACAAACCCTGCTTAAGCTTAAAAAGGAAGCAAAAAAGGAAGAAGATGTTGTTTTCTTTGATTGATTTTAATTAATATTAATTAAGAAGGATTGACTGTGAATATATCATCTAAAATATCAAGATTAAAAACCTTAAATGACATACTTCGCAGTATTAAGCCTTCAATGAATATTGGCTTTGTTTATGACGATGAAGAAGAGTTTTATGAGCTTTTGACAAACTTAATTTCAGAAGACTTTGGTGAAGATATCCTTATCTTTACTGATGCTTATTGTGATAATGAATTGAAAAAAAGGCTTTCAAAAGAGAGTGGGCGGATTAAGATTTTCAGGATTGAGTAGATTTTAAAAAAAGACAAAAAAGTAGACTTTAATGTCATATCCAATGAGATAAAAAACTACTTAGAAAATAGAGAAAACACTTTTCCTGTTAGAGTATTCATTGATACAAGATTTATTTTTGTGAATGAAAAGGACATTATTGATTGCTTCTTGACTGTAGAAGAATTAGTAAGAGCCTATCCGATTAGTGTAATCTGTGGTTATAGCTTTTCAAGCTCAGATAAGGATTTTCTTAACATAGCTTTAAGACTTCATCCCTTTATTTTAAGACAAGGCAGGTTTTACCATAACTTTTATCATTTCTCACCGGAAGATATTTTAAAAGAAGACTTCTCCACAGCAAGGCTTCAAAGAATTTTTCATAATTTAGAGGTTGTTCATGATACATTTTCAGAATTGTATGAAACTTCGCAGAAGCTACAAAGAATATACAACAACATGATCGTTGGAGTTTTAGTCCATACAATAGATAGAGATATATTAGACTTCAACGAGGCTTTTTTAAACATGGTAGGATACTCAGCTGAAGAGATAAGAGGGAAGAATACAAGTATTTTCTACAAGGAAAGAAAACACTATGAAGGAGTTGGCGAGGAATGTCTTAAACAGCTTTTTGAAAAAGGATTTATTGACCATGAGATTGAGTGGCTCAGAAAAGATGGAAGAAAAATTTGGGTAAAGCTATTTACAAAACCTCTTGACAAAGAAAATATTGAAGAAGGATTATTTTCTGTTGTAGTTGATATTACAAAGGAAAAGAGAGCATTAGAGGCTTTAGAGAATGAAAGAAATCAACTTCTTTCAATATTTGACAGCATAGACTCTATCATATACATCTCTGATCCCTTTACCCATGAGATTTTATATGCCAATAAGTATACAAAAGAGCTTTTTGGCAAGGATTTGATAGGCAAACTATGTTATGTGGAGCTTCAGGGCAAAGACCAGCCATGTGAATTCTGCACAAATGAAATAATACTTAAACTTGCAGGCAAGCCTTACAAATTGACATATTACAATCCAATTTTAAAGCGATATTATGAAATAATTGACAGAATTATAACATGGACAGATGAAAGACCAGCTAGATTTGAGATAGCCATTGATATAACAGATGTGATAAAAGCAGAAGAGGAAAAAGCAGAACTTCAAAGGCAGATTAATCAGCTTCAAAAGCTTGAGGCAATTGGAAGACTCGCAGGTGGAATAGCCCATGACTTTAACAACATTCTCGTTGCCATTAGAGGAAATGCGCAACTTGCACTTATGAAAATGCATGACGATGACCCCCTGAGGACAAGAATTGAAGCAATAATTGAAGCCTCTGACAAAGCAGCAGCTCTCACAAGAAAAATACTTGCATTCAGTAGAAAACAGGATTTTGAGCTAAGAATAGTAAATATAAACGAAGTAATCGCGGAACTTAAGCGGATGATTGAAAGGCTTATGGGTGAGGACATTGAGCTACATTTTGACCTATACGGTGAGCCTTTAGCAGTCAAGTGCGACATCTCACAGATTGAACAGGTAATCATGAATCTTGCTGTAAATGCAAGGGATGCGATGCCAAATGGAGGCAAGCTTACAATTAAAACCTCAGCGGTAACCCTTACAGATGAATATGTAAGCGCGCACATAGGAGCTAAAACTGGCAATTATGCTTTAATTGAAGTATCAGACACAGGAGTTGGAATGTCAAAGGAAGTAATGGAGAAGTGTTTTGAGCCATTCTTTACAACAAAACAAGGAGGCACTGGATTAGGTCTTGCAACTGTATATGGCATAGTAAAACAGCATAATGGAAATATCTGGGTTTACAGCGAAGAGGGTAAAGGGACAACGTTTAAAATATATCTGCCATTGACTGAAGGACAATCAGAAAAACTAAAATCTTTGCATAATGCGCAGGAAATACCAAAAGGAAAAGAAACAGTGTTTGTTGTTGAAGACAACAACGAGACAAGAATAGTGACTTCAGAGATGCTAAGAAATCTTGGATACAAAGTTTATGAGGCAAAGGATGCTGAAGAGGCTCTCTCCATATTTAAAGAAAAAGCAAATGAGATAGACATAATACTTACAGATGTGGTGATGCCAAAGATGAGCGGAGTTGAATTAGTCAAGGCAATAAGAAAGATTTCACCAAGAGCCAAAGTTTTATACATGTCGGGCTATTCACAGGAGCAGTTAAACCTTCATGTTGGAGAATTATATCTGCTTAAAAAACCTTTCACTCTTCAGGAACTTGCACAGAAACTAAGAACTGTATTGGATTAATACGAAAAATTTTTCTTGACTTTTTATTCTAAATTCTTTCAAATTAACCTTCATGGAGAAAATATTTATAAAGCCTCAAAAGAGATTTGGTAGTCTTTGGATTTACAAAAACGAAATAGTCTCTGATGTAGAAAATATTGAGCCTGGAAGCATTGTCAAAGTCTATGAATACAAAAGGGAAAAAATCATTGGCACAGGCTACATCAATCCAAAATCAGTAATTTCAATCAGGCTCTTGAGTTTTCACGATGAAAAAATAGACGATGAATTTTTGAAAAAAAGAATTCAGAAATGCATCCAGTATCGGGAGGAATTTTTAGGACTAAAGGGAAGCTACAGAGCTGTTTTCAGTGAATCTGATTTACTGCCAGGGCTTATAGTTGATAAATATGAAAATTGTCTTGTGATTCAGATTTCAACTGCTGGTATGGAAAGGTTAAAAGATAAGATCTTAAACATTCTTGATGAAATATACACCCCAGAGACTATAATTCTCAAAAATGACTCGCAGGCAAGATTGAAGGAAGGACTTGAGATTGAAAGAAAAATCGTAAAAGGAAATATAGACGAACTGCCCATCATAAATGAAGATGATGTCAGATTTATCATAGACCCTATTCATGGGCAAAAAACAGGCTTTTTCCTTGATCAAAGGGAAAACCGACTATATTTAAAGCAAATAATAAACTCAGGTGAAGGACTTGACCTTTTCTGCTATCTTGGTGCATGGAGTGTGCATCTGGCAAAGAGAGGAGCTTTAGTAACAGGAATAGACAGCTCAGATAGGGCTATAGAACTTGCAAAAAAGAATGCAGAAATTAATAATCTTTCAGATAGATGTAAATTCATAAAAGCAGACGCCTTTGATTATCTTAAATGGGAAATAAAAAAGGGTAACAAATATGATTTTATTATTGCAGACCCTCCAGCATTTGTAAAATCAAGGTCAGAAAAAAGGGATGCAATTGAAGGTTATTTAAATCTAAATCTTATGTGCGTTAGACTTTTGAAGAAAAATGGTATTTTAGTGACTTCATCCTGCTCTCAACATATATCTGAAATGGATTTTTCAGAAATAGTTAAAGAGGCATTTTTGCGTAATAGAAAAGCAGGAATTTGCATATACAAAGGCACTCAAAGCAAAGACCATCCTGTGCTTTTGTCAATGCCAGAGACAGCATATTTAAAGTGTTTAATTATACGAAAAATATAAAGACAAATAACTCAGAAAAGTATCATGCATTTTAATGAGTTTTCTGCGCGGGCTGTTATTTCATAAGCTTCTTTGACTTTATCTATTGAAAATCTGTGAGTTATAAGTAAATCGCTCTTTACTGTTGCTTTTTCTATAAATGAGAGAGCCTTTTTCATATCATCAGGACCACAGGAATAACTGGTGGTGATGGTTATGTCATTGAAGTATAAGTCATTTACAGAAAGAGTAAGTCTTTCCTGAGGTGGAGTAGGGGTAAAAATAACAATCGTGCCACCGGGGGAGACGAGTTTTAATGATTGTGAAATTAAATCTACTTTACCGGGTCCTACTATAACTGCCTGTGCCATCAATCCGTCTGTAAGCTCTTTTAATCTTTGATAGATTTCTTCCTTTGAAACATCTATGACATAATCTGCTCCTGCAAGGAGTGCCCGTTCAACTCTGAAAGGAACCATATCCGCACCAATAATTTTATTAGCACCAAATTCCCTGCCAAGCATAATATGAATTTGTCCCATTACTCCAAGTCCAATAACAAGCAATGTATCTCCTTTTTTGAGTCCTGCTCTTTTTAATGACTTAACCACACAAGCTGTTGGCTCAGTTAAAGATGCCTGTTCAAAAGAGAGAGAGTCGGGAATTTTTAATGTGTCATTTTTGAGATTTTCGTATGGCAAAACAATATACTCTGCCATGCCACCGGGAATAATTTTTGAGCTTTTCCATGTTTTACATTGCACATAATCACCTCTTTTGCAATGGAAACATTCCATACAAGGAGCATGATGATGAACTACAACCCGATCACCTTCTTTAAGAGATATTTCTTTTTTCGCTTTTTCACCAATTTTTACAATCTCTCCAGAAATCTCATGACCAAGAACAAGAGGAGCTTTTTTTTCAATATACCATGGCATTACATCGCCCGAACATATTCCACAAGCCTTAACCCGCACCAGAGCCTCATTTTCTTGAGGCTCTGGTATGGGTATATTTTCAATTCGTATATCACCAAATTTATAAAGCTTAGCTACTTTCAATTATGCCCTTACGCCTTTTATTAAGTCTGTAAGCTTTCTTATAATATTATTGAGATTTTCAACTTCTGCAACAACTTGTTCTGTTGTCTCTTTTACATTTTGGGAAAGTAAACTTGAATTTTCTGCCCGTCTCGCTACTTCCTCACTGGCAGAGGATTGCTCCTCAGTTGCTGTTGCAATCTGTGTAATTGAGTCTTTTACTTTCTGTGAGTATTCAGCAATTCTGTTCAGTGCTTTCTTTACTTCATTAAGTGCTTTTAATGCCTCTGCTACTTCATGGGATGCTGCATCCATGTTTTTAAGAGAATCACGGGACTCTGTCTGAACTGCGGTGATTTTGCCTGCTA
Source organism: Thermodesulfovibrio sp. (assembly GCA_041640755.1). Lineage (GTDB taxonomy): Bacteria > Nitrospirota > Thermodesulfovibrionia > Thermodesulfovibrionales > Thermodesulfovibrionaceae > Thermodesulfovibrio. The sequence goes on from JBEPZQ010000009.1 coordinate 14,334, forward strand.
TCTCATCTGTTGCTTTAATTGTCCGTTCAGCAAGCTTTCTTACCTCATCTGCAACAACCGCAAATCCTCTTCCCTGCTCTCCTGCTCTTGCTGCCTCAATTGCAGCATTCAATGCAAGTAGGTTTGTCTGGTCTGCTATGTCTTTGATTACTGTAATAATGTCTCCAATTTCCTCCACTCTTTCGTTTAGTGCATTAATTGTCTTTTTAAGCTCTACTGTTGATTTGTTTGCAGACTGAACTGTCTTCATAGCATTATCTGAAAGCGTTACTCCTTCCTGAGATACATTGCGAGACTCCGTTGCAAGGTCTGATGCCTGTGCTGCATTCTTTGCAATATCTGTTATGGTTTGTGACATTTCCTCTGCAGCAGTGGCTATCTGATGGGCTTGAGAGGTCTGCTCATCTGCCTTTGCTTTTACATTTGCTATGTTTTGCTCCAATGCACCAATTACTGATTGCACCATCGTTATTGTCTTTTTTATTTCCCTTACTAATGACTGAGTAAACTCTTCAACTTTAATTACACTTTTTGCGATAAGTCCTATTTCATCTCCTCTTTGTCTATATCCTTTACCAAAACCTACACGGCTGAAATCTCCTTTTGCAACTTCTTCAAGCTTTGCTGCCATGTCTGGAATTGGTTTCAATGACCTTTGCGTTACAAAGAGTATAAGCAATGCTACCAGTATTGCAGCAACAATGTTTACTGCCCACATTGTATTTCTTATAACTGCTTCTTCAGATGCAATTTCGTCTGCATCTATTCCAGCAGCTATTAACCAATTCCATGCAGGGTAGTATGCAAATGATACAACCATATCTTTTGTTGAAGAACCATCGGTTAATTTTATATTCACAACATTATCTTTTCCATCTTTCTTTTCAAACATATTTTTGGCAGAACCCTTATCTTTTTCAAGGATGTTTTTACCTTCCTGTGTTGGGTGTATTATTAACATGCCCTTATTCTTCTCAGAAGCATCTGCAACAAATACATAACCAGTTTTTCCAACTTTTATTGAACGAATAAACTCTTTAAAATACTTCATTGTATCAGTTATGTCAAATCCGATAAAAAGCACTCCAACTACATTGTCTGAACCATCTTTTACAGGAACATATTTTGTCATGTAGTCTTTGCCAAATAAAACTGCTTTACCCACATAAGTCTCACCTCTGAGTAATGGCTGGTAGGCAGGGTGTGCTCTGTCAAGTGCTGTTCCTACTGCACGGGAGCCATCTTCTTTTTTAAGGGAAGTTGCAATTCTTATGAAGTCATCGCCTTTTCTTTCAAAAATAGTTGCAACAGAACCACCTGTAATTGCTGTAAATCTGTCAGGAATTGAATTGTCTGCCTTAATAGATGAAGGAACAGGCGGGCATATACTTAAAAAAACCTGCATGAATTTGTCAGCAGAGTTCTTTGCTGCTGTGTCAAACACTGCAATCTGGTCCTTAATAAGGGATACTTCACGCTTCAGTGCTTCTACATTGTAGTGCTCAATCTTTGATTTTGTCTGCAGAAAAATTGTAATAGCTACAACAGAATAAACCGCTAAAATAGCAACTACCGAAAGTACAAAAACCTTCTTGGCAAGTGTTAGATTGTTAAAAATTTCCTTGAGTTTGTTCATAACTCACGCCCTCCTCCAAAGATATTCTCTTTATAGTAATATTTTTTTATCATTGCGAGGATTTCCTCTTCTTCCTCATCGCAAGACATTCCCCTACTTGTCATTGCAAAGCATCCTACCTCTCAGTCATTGCGAGGCATCCCTTTATTTTTTCTGTCATCGCGAAGCTGTCCCCTTCTTCGTCATTGCGAGCAGTCCGAATGACTGCGAAGCAATCTCATAAATCGCAACGACCTCTGCTCCTAACTACTGATTTCAATAATCAATGTTTTATAAAAAATCTCTTTAGATTCTAATAGGCAAAATTTGTTAGAATTATATCATGAAAGAAACAAACGATGCAAAAAATTCTTTTTGCGAGATAAGTGCAAATAAGAATTTCAAAAAGAGTAAGATTATTCGCTTTAAAAATAAAAACTGGGAGGGTATACACAGCATTCCCTATAAAAATCATGACGGAACATGGGCTAACATCGTAAGATTTCCGCTTTTCAAAAGCGAGTTTGCAAGCTTTGAGGTCAGATATTTTGAAATTGCACAGGGTGGTTGTTCTTCATTGGAATATCATAATCATATCCATTTAGTTATTTGTATTAAGGGCAAGGGAAAAATTAGATTGGGAAAAAGGCAGAGAGTATTGAATTATCTTGATATAGCATACATCGCACCCAATGAAGTTCACCAACTTTCAAACCCCTATGACGAGCCATTTGGATTTCTCTGCATTGTTGATGTCAACAGAGACAAGCCAATTGAGTTAAAAGATTAAAATTTAAATAACCTAAATTGAGCGAATCTCAATTACCTTTGCGAACGGTTTTCACTCCTTCGGATGGCGACATTTTCACTATTTTTCGTTATTACTCAGGTGCGATAGCACCAGAAGCAATCTCCAAAGAGTTTGCTTCAATATATTCGCAATCAAAAGCTATAAAGTTTTCTGTAAAAATCTTTCACTTTAGGGTAAAATTAATTAATTGATGAGTAGTTTTAAATGTTTAAAATCGCATTAAATATATCCGAAAATTATGTTTGAAGAAATTGTAAAATTGATCAAATCTGTAAAAAAATTTTCTGCTTTAACTGGTGCAGGAATATCTGTAAATGCTGGAATTCCTGATTTTAGAAGTGAAAAAGGAATTTATACTTTAGGTTTATTCCCTGAGTACATTTTTTATATTGACTATTTTCTATTAAATCCAAAATCTTTTTATGATTTTGCAAGAGCCTTCTATCCAATTTTAGAGCAAGCTAAGCCCACCAAAGCTCATTTATTTCTTGCTGAAATAGAGAAAACCCATAATGTATGTATAGTTACTCAAAATATAGATCTTTTGCATGAAGAGGCAGGTTCAAAAAAAGTAATTCATCTTCATGGAAGTATTAAGGATTCGTATTGTTTGAATTGTGATAAATATTTTTCACTGGAGCAAATGAAAAGTGAAATAACCGAAAATGATGTGCCCCGATGTGAATGCGGTGGATTGATTAAACCAAATGTTGTATTTTTTGGTGAGTCAATTTTAGATTTTGATAAAGCTATAAAATGTATTGAAAATTCTGAGCTAACTTTTGTTTTAGGTACTTCTCTTCAGGTATATCCTGCGAATACCCTTGTAAATTATGCGAAGGGATATAAAATTTTGGTAAATAAGGATAAAACACCTTATGATGATGTTTTTGATTTTGTTTTTCATGGAGACCTTGATGAATTTTTTGAAAAAATTTCAGAAGTATATTCCAAGTAACCATTTACTTATTCATTAATCCATTTGTTTCCTAGCAAATTTTTATGTATTTAATTTCTTCTGATACTTTTTCTGCAATTTTTAATGCGTGTAGAATTTGAGGAGTATTATATTTTTCTTTATATTATTGAACATTAATAATTAGTCCTTTAGGATTTGAAAAATAAATTGAAACTCAACACAGCGAACCCGCCTGTTGCAAGCAATAACGTGGAGATTTCAGAGATTGCTTCGGCATCCTGACGGATGCCTCGCAATGACCCATCCGCCCCGTCATTGCGAAGACTTTCCTTCTCGTCATTGCGAGGGACGAAGTCCCGAAGCAATCTCGTCTTTCTATCCCCGTCATAAAAAAAGAGATCACTTCGGCTTGCTAAAGCAAGCCTCGTGATGACGGAAAAATGTTGCTTTGCAAGCCTCGTGATGACGGGAAAAAGCTGCTTCGCAAGTCTCGTGATTACAGAAGGGGTATCATTGGGATTGGTCGCAATTCCTTTGGTTTGGAGTAACGGATAGAAGTCATCACGAGGCATCCCCTCCTCGTCATTGCGAGGAGCGATAGCGACGAAGCAATCTCGCCTTTTTCCATAGATTGAGAGAAGAGATTTTTTTATATCCTTCGGACTGCTCGCAAATTAAAACGAAAATATTTAATCAAACGTTTATAGCAATTTTTAAATTTCTATCGCCATTTTTAGCTGGATTTGAACTATTACTGTGTTCTCTGTTAAGTTAATCTTATGGCAATGCCTCCACAGGCAGAATACACTATTATCAAAGCTTCTGCAGGAGCAGGAAAAACAACAGAGCTTACAAAAAGATTTATTGAATTGCTCATTAGCATGTCTAATGATGCAAATGCCTTAAAGAAAATCCTTGCCATTACTTTTTCAAACAATGCTGCCCTTGAGATGAAAACAAAAATTCTTGAGCGACTTAAAAAACTTTACTTTAATGATGAAGAAACAGTTGCCTCAGTAAAGCAAACATATCCTGATATTGAGCCTCAAAAAACAGCTGAGATTCTGATTGACAAACTTATCAATAACTACTCTGACTTTCAGGTCAAAACAATAGATAGCTTTATGACCTCAATTTTTAAAGCCTCTGCCATAGACTTTGGTTATAATCCAGATTTTGATATTCTTATGGAAAATAAATTTTATCTTGACTATGCCTTTGATTTTTATCTCAAAGATGTCGGAGAAGGCACAGAAAAGGCAAAAAATATTGAAAAGATAATTGAAATCATCTCTCGTGAAAATACAGGAAAGCGATACATATGGCAACCTCATTCGGATATTTTTAAAAATATCAAAACCATATATGACAAAAGCTCTCTTTTGAATAAAAAATTTTGTGATGTCAGTGAATTTATAACAAAGCAAGATGTTTGCAGAGACAAACTTATTGAAAAAATTAAACAATTTTTGGATTTTATCCAAAAACATCAATTAATAGTAGCTCAAAAACGCCATTCTTTTATTGAATCTTTAAAAAAGGCAGTTGAAACTAATAACCCTTTGGAAGTATATGAAAAATCTATTAAACAAATTCCCCTTGCATATTCACAGGACGACAAAAACAGAAAGCCACTTTATGACGAGGCATCAGAAATCTGGGAGGATATAAAGGATTTGTGTTCTGAATACTTCTTCTATTATGCCTTTACTTATTTCTTGCCATACAATAATATTTTCAATGACTTTCTGCATGTTCTTGAAAAAATAAAGCAAAGCGAAAGTAAGATTTTTATTGAAGATGTTAACAAAAAACTTTGTGACTATATCCCTTCATTTGTTCCTGACATATACTTTAGGCTTGGAGAGACCATAAAACATTATTTTATTGATGAATTTCAGGACACCTCGCCAATTCAGTGGAGCAATCTCTCTCCTTTAATTGAAAATGCTCTTTCAGAGGGTGGAAGTCTTCTTGTAGTTGGGGATACAAAGCAGGCAATATACACCTTTAGGGGCGCAGATTACAGAATAATGAAAGAGATGGAGAAAAACGAAGTTTTTCCTTCAGCACAAAAAAAATCGGAAAATCTTGAAACTAATTACCGTTCAAGAAGAAAAATACTTGATTTTGTAGAATATTTCTTTAATGAAAAACTAAAATCCGATGAAACTTACATAAATGCTATGTCCCTTACTGGTCTTGATGAATTTAAACAGAAAAGCAACAAAGAAGGCGGATATGTTGAGCTACGCAATATTTATTTTGAGGAGCAAGAAGATACGGATGATATAAAAGCCTATATTCAAACAACCATAGATGATATACTCAGTCGGGGTTATTCTTTTAAAGATATTGCTGTTCTTGCATGGAGAAATGAGGAAGTTGTCAATCTGAGTGCTATTCTGAATGAACTTGGATATCCATTTATCTCATATAGCAGTCTTGATGTAAGGAAAAGAAAGGTCTTTGATGAAATTATTCATCTTTTCAGGTTTCTTGACAGCCCCATTGATGATTTCTCTTTCTCAACATTTCTTCTTAGTGATATTTTCAGGAAAAGAGCTTCAGGGTTTATAAACACTGATGAATGCAACTTATCCCAACAAATTCAATCATTTTTGCTCAGACAAAGAGGTCAATCGCCAATTTACAAGGCATTCAAAGAGGAATTTGGGGACTTATGGGATAAATTATTTGATGGACTTTTCAGAAAAGCTGGATATCTTCCTGTTTATGACCTGCTGTGTGATATATATGATACTTTTGCTGTATTTAAAAATTTCCCTGACGAAGAGTCCGCATTTGTTAAATTGCTTGATGTAGTTCAGAAATTTGAAAGCAAAGGCTTTGGAAGCTTTAAAGAGTTTCTTGATTTTGTCAATACTGAAGGAGACGACAGTAACATATGGAATATCAATGTTGGTTCAGACATAGATGCTATACAGGTAATGACAGTGCATAAGGCAAAGGGACTTGGTTTTCCTGTGGTCATCTTTTATCTGGACTGGCATAAACATCACAGTGAATCACTTTATTTACATGAGAATGAACAACAGGTTTATTTGGTAAGGATTAGCGATAATATTGCTAAAAATTGCGATTCCATCGCAAAAATAAAAGAGGCAAAGAAAATTGATGATTTGGCTGATGATATGAACAAGCTCTATGTTGCCTTCACAAGAGCTAAGGATGAGCTTTATATTCTATGCAGATTAAAAAGTAATGAAAAATCTAACAGTCAGGGCAAGCATTTTCCTTTCAATGTATTTCATGAAATCTCAAACCTCACTCTTGGCGAAAAAACTTTTTATAAAAAAGAGTTTAAACCTCAGAGAATTACGCTTGATTTTGAGCCATCCATCAGAATAACCGAC
>JBEPZQ010000010.1:0-20862 GCA_041640755.1 Thermodesulfovibrio sp.
ATCTGCTGTTTTAAGGTCAAAAAGCCCCTTTCCGAACGGTCTGGCAAAAAATCGCAGTATGAACTGGCAAAGAAGATTCTTAAAGGCGAAAACATTGATGCAGGAATATTCATTTTTTACGATGATAAAGGCGACTTTCGTTTCTCCCTTGTTTACACCAACTATCTTGGTAAAAGAAGGGATTTCAGCAACTTCCGAAGATTCACCTTCTTTGTAAGTAATGAGCAAACCAATAAGACCTTCCTTAAACAAATTGGCGAAGGCGACTTTTCAAGCCTTGAAAAGATAAAAGAGGCATTCAGTGTAGAGCCTGTAACAAAGCAGTTTTACACAGAGATTCAGAACTGGTATTTCTGGGCAATGGATCAGATAAGATTCCCTGAAGATTACAAATACTCCAATGACCCCCAGAAAGATAAAGAAATAAGAAATGCAACAAACTTGATAAGGCTAATTACGAGAATCATCTTCATATGGTTTCTAAAGGAGAAAGGTCTTATTCCGACAACTCTTTTTGATGAAAGAGTTTTAAAAAACATAGTAAAAGACTTCAAAAAAGCAGACAACTACTACAATGCCATACTGCAAAATCTATTCTTTGCAACATTAAATCAAAAACAAGACGAGCGTAAATTTGCTGAGGAAGGTGATTTTCTGCACAACAGGTTACATTACGGAGTAAAAAACCTTTACAGATACAGGGATAAATTTTTAGTAAGCGAAGATAAGGTTTTGGAACTCTTCAAGGACATTCCATTCCTAAATGGAGGTCTTTTTGACTGCCTTGACAAAGAAGATGAAAACGGAAAGGTTATCTACATAGACGGTTTCTCAAGAAATCCAAAAAAGCAGGCAAAGATACCAGATTGCCTATTTTTTGATGAAAATGAAAAGACCGTTGACCTTTCGGACTATGGCATAGGAAAAAACAAAATAGTTCGTGGATTAATAAACATCCTTTCAAGCTACAACTTCACCATAGATGAGTCAACACCGGTTGATCAGGAGATAGCCTTAGACCCTGAGCTACTCGGCAAAGTCTTTGAAAACCTTCTTGCCTCATACAATCCAGAGACAGCTACCACAGCAAGAAAGGCAACAGGAAGCTACTACACACCAAGAGAGATAGTGGACTACATGGTAGAAGAAAGCCTTACAGAGTATCTTCACACAAAATGTAAAGACATAGGAAGAGAAAAAATAAAAACACTTCTTTCCTATTCAGACGATGTGCCTGATTTGTCTGATAAAGAAAAACAAATGCTCATCACAGCCATTGATGAGGTGAAAATCCTTGACCCTGCATGCGGAAGTGGTGCATTTCCGATGGGAATACTTCACAAACTCGTTAATGCCCTTCAGAAATTAGACCCTGACAATACATACTGGCGGCAACGGCAGTATCAAAAGGCATTGAAAGATGCAGAAGAAGTATTAAAGGAAAAGGATAAAAAACTGAGAGAAGAAAGGCTTTGGGAGCTGGAAGAAGCCTTTGGCCAAAACATAAACCATCCTGACTATGCAAGAAAGCTTTATCTCATAGAAAACTGTATTTATGGAGTTGACATACAACCCATAGCCATCCAGATAAGCAAGCTTAGATTCTTTATCTCCCTTATTCTTGATCAGAAGGTTGACCCAACCAAAGAAAACTCTGGTATAAAGCCACTGCCAAACCTTGAGACGAAGTTTGTATGTGCAAATACATTGATAGGATTTGATAAACCTGAGCAACTCCCATTGCGAAATCAGAACATAGAACAATTAGAAGAAAAACTCAAAGAACTTAGACACAAATACTTTACCGCTAAGACATGGACAGATAAACGCAAATACCAGAAAAAGGACAAAGAATTAAGGGAAGAGCTGGCAAAACTTCTGATAAGTGATGGCTGGGTTGACAAAGTAGCCGAGAAAATAGCTAAATACGACCTCTACGACCAGAACGCATCAGCCGACTGGTTTGATCCAGAATGGATGTTTGGGGTAACCGAAGGATTTGATATCGTAATTGGAAATCCGCCGTATATACAGCTGCAAAAGAATCACGGGCAGCTGGCAAATCTTTACAAAGATAAAGGATATGAGACATTTGACCGCATGGGCGATATTTACTGTCTGTTTTATGAAAAAGGATTGCAGTTGTTGAAACCTGATGGAATTCTTTGTTATATAAGTTCAAACAAATGGATGCGAGCTGGCTATGGTGAGAAACTATGCAGTTTCTTTATTAAACATAACCCTATCATTCTTATAGATTTAGGACCAAATATTTTTGAAAATGCCACTGTGGATACAAACATCCTGCTTATACAAAAGGCAGAGAACAGGCAGCAGTTAAGGGCTGTAACACTAAAACGAAGCAACAACGAGCCAGTAAACATAGAAGAACAGTTAAAAACCAATGGACTGCAGCTAATAAATCTCAATAAAAATGCTTGGTTTATAGGAAGTAGCGCTGAACAAAAGCTTAAAGAAAAAATTGAACGAATATGAAAACCACTTAAAGATTGGGATGTAAATATTTATTATGGTATTAAAACCGGCCTCAACGAAGCTTTTATTATTGATAGCAAAAAACGTGAAGAGATACTCAATAATTGCAAAACTGCTGACGAACGCCGCCGTACCGAGGCTATCATCAAACCCATCCTGCGAGGACGAGATATTAAACGATATTACTACGAATGGGCTGGACTGTGGGTAATTTTTATTCCATGGCATTTTCCTTTACATGAAGATTTATCAATTCAAGGTGCAAGTGAAAAAGCAGAAAAAGAATTTCAAAAACAATATCCTGCTATTTACAACCATTTATTACAATTTAAAGATGTTTTATCAAAAAGAAATAAGGATGAGACAGGTATAAGATATGAGTGGTATGCATTGCAAAGATGTGCTGCCACCTACTACCCCGAGTTTGAGAAGGAGAAGGTGGTGTGGAAAACACTAAGTCTAAAGCCTGAGTTTACTATAGTCCCTGCAGGTTTTTTTAATAATGACAAAGCTAATTTGCTAACTACCTCACAAAACTATTTGAAATATCTTTGTGCTGTTTTTAATTCTCACGTTTTTCAATATTATTTTTCTTCAATCGGAATAGATATGGGTTCTGGTTTTGAGTATAAAATTCAATTCGTAGAAAAAATCCCCATTCCCCCCATCACCTCATCCAACCAGCCCACTGTGCAGCAAATAGAGGCATTGGTGGATGAGATACTTACAGCAAAAAAACAAAACCCTCAGTCAGATACCAGCCACTGGGAGCAAGAGATAGACAGGCTGGTGTATGAGTTATATGGACTGACGGATGAAGAGATAAAAATTGTGGAGGGAAAATAAGAGTCCAAAAATAAGAGATTGCTTCGCTTCGCTCGCAATGACGATGAGGGTGATGCTTTGCAGCGACTATCCTTTCCTGTCATCACGAGGCTTGCGAAGCAAGCCGAAGTGATCTCTTCGTTGAAGGAAGGAAAGGCAAGATTGCTTCGCCTGCCTGTCGGCAGGCTCGCAATGACCCCTTCCTTTGTCATTGCAAGCCTCAATGATAATTTTTTTCTGTCATTGCGAGCCTCACTGATTATTTTTTCTGTCATTGCGAGCCTCACCGAAGGTGAGGCGTGGCAATCTCTCCGTTGCAAAAAGAGGTGAGATCGCCATGCTATCGCTCGCAACAGGGGTGCTTACAGTGATGGTATGGTGAATTTACTCTACCGATCCCAACGAGAGGCTTGCAGTGACGATTGCCTATCTTCTTTCATCGGTATCAACCGAAAAATAGAGATAGACACTCTTCACTGCGAGCCACTCAATGTGGCGAAGCAGTCTCTAATTGGTGGTTGGTGAATGGTGGATGGTTAAAGGAACGAGATTTCTTCGCATCCTTCGGATGCTCGCAATGACAGCAAAAAATACTTAATTTTCAAATGGTTATACCAATTATTAGATTTCTATTGCAATTTTTGGGCATCAAATTCACAGTTGAAACAAAAATGATTTTCTTGTTATTATTAATAGAAGCCGAAGTGGTGGAACTGGTAGACACGCACGTTTGAGGGGCGTGTGGGGAAACCCGTGCGGGTTCGAGTCCCGCCTTCGGCATATCAATTCCCATTATGATATCAATTAAAAAAATTATTCTATCTTGTCTTCTATCATTTTCAGCATTTTCTAAAGGTGATTAATTATGAAGATTGCAGTTGTAGGAATTGGAGCAGTCGGATTTTTTATCTGCAAGTATTTTCTGAATAAAACAGATTTTTACATAAAGGCAATAGACAAAAGCACGAAAAATTTATCAAGACTAAAGGAAGCTCTATCTACTAACAGGTTAAGTTTAAACAGAATTTCTATTAATGACGGAAAATCTTTTGGAAAAATTATATCCGACGTTGATCTTATTATAAACTCTGCAACGCCTGCTTTGAATAGAAAACTCTTGGAACTTGCTTTGAGGTATTCTGTAAATTATCAAGACCTTGCCTCAGAGCTTGAAGACCCTATATTTTCTGAACAACTTGAATATGACGAAAAATTTAGGCAAAAAGGAATTCTTGGGCTAATAAACACAGGAGTAAGCCCCGGATTAACTAATTTGATTGCAGGAGAACTTGCTTGTCGCTTTGAAAGTCTAAGTTCAATAAAAATAAGAATGTTTGAAGACCAGCAACCGCCCGGTACAATATGGTCTTGGTCTCCGAGAATTTTGCTTTCAGATATTATTTCAGCACCTGTAATTTTTGAAAATGGCAAGTTCAAACAAGTTGAACCATTTAGTAATTTAGAGTATTATCACTATCTTGAACCGATTGGATGGAGAAGAGCCTACCATGTATTGGGTGAAGAGGTAGCAACAATTCCAAGATTCATCAAAGTAAAGAATGTTGACATAAAAGCTGGCGGTTCAGACATCGAGTTTATGATGGCTCTATATAATATGGGTCTGTTGAGTGAGAAACAACTAAGAATTAACGGAACATTAGTAAGTCCCTATGAAGTTCTTAAAAAGATAATTAGCAAAGTATCATCTTTGAGGGAATTGGTTAAAAACGTTAAAGAAGGAGTATTAGAAGAGGCGATACTTGGTATCGTGGTGGAGGGAAGAGGAAAAATAAAAGAAAAGAGAAAGATTATAAGAGGATACCTTATCTCACCGTCAATAAAAGAACTCAATAGGATGGCTCCTGGCACAACTCATGTTTCTTATCCAACGGCTTTGGTTGCATGTATTATGGCAAAATTTATAAGGAAAATTCATACAGAATGCAATGGCATCATTCCTCCTGAAGCAATTCCCAAAAAAATAAGAAGAAAAATTTTCTCCGAGCTTTCAAAAGAAGGCTTTAAAGTTATATTTGAAGAGGTGCATCAAAGGAGCATCCGAAAAGCCTTTTAAACTTCTTCGGTAATTTTATTAACCTTAAACTTTTGTTTTGGCAAAATAACTGGATTTTGTTTTATAATTCTAAGATTTCCCTTTTGGAGGCAAGATGAAGTTACCTATCTCTATTCCTGCAGAAACTTTTAGGATCAGGGCAATTGATGTTGTAGTTTTTTTGATAATTATAGGGGTCTTTGCATTTATTTTATATATTGCCTCTACATGGAGTTCTCCCTATGATAGAAATATTGAAATTAATTTAGATCTAAAAAAAATACCAGAATATGCCCTTCAATCTCTGGCACGAATATTCTTTGCCTATCTTTTATCTCTCGTTTTTTCAATATGGTATGGATATACTGCCTCTCGTAGTAAGATTCATGAGAAAATCATGATTCCTATTCTAGATATACTTCAAAGTATACCAGTGCTTTCTTTTTTGCCTGGCGTTGTCCTTGCAATGATTGCTCTTTTTCCGGGTCAAAGATTGGGACTTGAGATCGCCTCTGTATTGTTAATTTTTACTGGGCAAGTATGGAATATGACTTTCAGTTTTTATCACTCAATCAACACTATTCCAAAAGAAATGAGAGAGGCAGTCAATGTTTTTAAGTTAAACAAATTTTCTAAATTTCTAAGACTTGACCTTCCTTTCAGTGCAATTGGTCTGATATGGAATAGTATGATGAGCGTGGCTAGTGGATGGTTTTTTCTCATGGCATGCGAAATGTTTGTATTGGGAGACAAAGATTTTAGACTTCCGGGGCTTGGCTCTTATATACAAACAGCAGCGCAAGCAGGAAATATTGAACATTTGATTTACGGACTCGGTACTATGATTTTACTCATAATCTTACTTGATATTTTTGTCTGGAGACCTTTAATTGTTTGGTCTCAAAGATTTCGTATTGAATCTATACCTCCAGAGGACGAGAGGGAATCTTTTGTGCTTAATATATTAACAGGCTCTATTTTCTTAAGAAAAATTGGAGAACTCATATCTACAACTATCAGCAAGATTGAAAAGTTAAGCTATAGAAAATTTACTAAAACTGACAATGTTGTTTTAAATAAATTGAGCAAGCTCTCTGGTATTTTTATAATTTGTGCCTTGTCCGTTGCTCTTTTATTTGGAATTATAAAAGCTTTAGCACTTGTAGCCAATGTTAATTTTAGCCATATACTTACAATTGTTGAAGCATCATTTTATTCATTTCTCAGGGTTGCTTTTGCACTTACTATAGCTTTGGCTTGGACTCTTCCCGTTGGAGTTTATATTGGTATGAATCCAAAGGCTGCTCAATATCTTCAAGGGATAGTTCAAATTGCTGCAAGTGTTCCTGCAACAGCTGTTTTTCCAATAATTTTGCTATTTCTTATAAAACTTGGCGGAGGACTTGATATTGGGGCAATTTTCCTTATGCTTCTTGGCTCTCAGTGGTACCTGCTTTTTAATATTATTGCAGGAGCATCCGCTATTCCGAAGGATTTGATAGAAATATCTAAGGCTTATGGAATTAAGGGGTTAAAAAAGTGGCGTGTTCTTATTTTGCCTGCAATTCTTCCATACCTTGTAACAGGACTTATTACTGCGTCAGGTGGAGCATGGAATGCTACAATTGTAAGTGAGTATGTATCCTTCGGAGGAGAGATAATGAGCACAAAGGGTTTAGGAGCTCTTATAAGTCAGTCAAGTGAATCTGGTAATTTTGGTATGCTTCTTGTTTCTACTTGCTTTATGTGCGCAATAGTTGTTGGAATTAATAGACTTATCTGGAAGAGATTGTTTATACTTGCTAAAACAAAGTATACTTTGGATTAGATATGGAAAGAGAAATCATCCTTGAAACAAAGAACATAAAAAAATCATTCAAAGTAGGGCAAGGGAAGGAGATTACTGTCTTAGAAGATATAAATCTGAAAATCTTCTCAGGCGATTTCATCTCAATACTCGGACAGTCTGGAGCTGGAAAGTCAACTCTTTTGAGGATTATAGCAGGCCTTGTTGAGCCATCTGAGGGAGAAGTTTTGTACAAAGGCGTGCCTTTAAAAAAGTCTAATGCAAAAATCGCAGTTGTATTTCAAAGCTTTGCTCTATTCCCTTGGTTTACTGTTTTAGAGAATGTCAAGTTGGGGCTTACGGGTTTAGATTTAAGCGAAGAGGAAAAGGATGAGAGAGCCATCCGAGTAATTGACCTTGTAGGACTTGACGGATTTGAAGATGCCTATCCAAGAGAGCTGAGCGGAGGTATGAGGCAAAGAGTTGGTATAGCAAGGGGTTTGGCTGTTGAGCCAGAAGTTTTGCTTATGGATGAACCATTTTCTGCTTTAGATGTTCTTACAGCAGACAACCTTAGAGGAGACATTATAGACCTATGGAAGGATGGCAAATTGCCTTCAAAGGCAATCGTGCTCGTAACTCATAATATAGAGGAAGCAGTTAGTATGACTTCACGGGCTGTAATTCTTAGTCATAATCCTGCAAGAATTAAGGCAGAAATTCCTTTGGAACTACCTTATCCTCGTGATAAAAATTCAAGGGACTTCAAGTTCATGCTTGACAAAATTTATACCGCCCTTGTAAAACCACCTGAGGAGATTCCATTTTTACTTACCGCTGAGAGATATCAGTTCCTTCCTCATGCTAAGGTTGGAGCAATTGCAGGTCTTGTTGAGCTCGTGCATGACAAAGGAGGAAGGATTGATATATATGCATTAAGCTCTGAGCTCAGCATGGAAGTTGATGATATTTTCCCACTTATTGAATCAGCAGTGATTCTCGGGTTTGGTTTAGTTAAAGAAGGTGACTTTATTCTTACAGAAAAAGGAATAAAATGGGCAGAGGCAGATGCCCTTGAGAAAAAGGAAATATTTAAAGAATCAGCCCTCAAGAATGTTCAGTTAATTAGACAAATTATGCATGTTCTTACAACAATATCAAAACATAGAGTCTCTGAAGAATTTTTCTTGGATATTCTTAAAAATCATTTTACACCTGAGGAGGCTTGGAATCAGCTTGAAACTGCTATAGATTGGGGAAGATATGCCGAGCTTTTTGCTTATGATTACGATGCAGGAGAACTGTATCTTGAAGAAAGCACTGTCAGTAGTTAGTAATTTTAAATTGAGCGATTTTTTATAGAAAAACTTTGTTAGATTGACATTGCGAATATAGTGAAACAAGCTTTTTGAGATTGTTTCGGGACTTCGTCCCTCGTAATGACGGAGTGGGAGATACCGTGCAATGACACCTCTATCTGTCATCACGAGGCTTGCGAAGCAAGCCGAAGTGAACTCTCTTTGGGGTAAGAGGAAAAAAGCGAGATTGCTTCGCTACGCTCGCAATGACGGGGCAGGAGGGTCATTGCGAGGCATCCGCAAGGATGCTGTAGCAATCTCTAAAATCCTCACGTTTTCGCTCACAAGAGGGGGCTTGCAGTGACGAATTGTTGGATTTCTACGCTGTCGCTCTCTGGCACTATGACGACGAGCTTGCTTCGCTACGCTCGCAATGACGGATTAGGGAATACATAGCAATGACGGATAAGGCACGCAATGACACTAAAGAATAGAGCAAATTAGGAATGAATAATTCAAGCCAAATTACCAAATTTGCAGAGGAATTAGGAATACTTCCATTTTACTACAACTACAAAGGTGAAAAAATTGAAATATCCTTTGAAACAAAATATTCAATTGTATCTAAAATATTCTCCCTTGAAACACCACTCACCATCCACCAACCACAAATAATAGAACCTGTTTATGTAATAGAAAATCAACCACTTAATATAAAAATCGCAAAAACTTTAAATTTGGCAAAAGTTGAAATATTACCGAATGAAGACATCGGAATGACAGGCGAGCCAATTATCTTTGAAATTAAAAATGCTGATTCTATACAATTGCCAATATTACCTTTTGGCTATTATAAACTTCATCTATTCACTAACCACCAATCACCAGCCACCAACCACCAATCACCAGCTACCAGCCACTTAATCATTGCACCTTCTGAATGCTATGATGTTTTTAAAAGAAAAACATGGGGATTGCATATAAATTTATGGAGTTTAAGGGGCAACAGAGAAGAGGGAAATTTTTCACATTTAAAGAAAATTGCAGAATTTGCTAAGCAAAAAGGAGGATTTATCAGCATAAATCCATTACATTTTAATGATCCTGAAGATGTTTTTGGAATAAGTCCCTACTCTGCCATATCAAGAGAGTTTAAAACTCCTTTGTATCTTTCAGATGCTTCAGTAGTTGAAAAAAATGAAAAATTTTTTGAATACAAGAAAATTTGGCAAGAGAAAATAAAAAAGTTAAAAGAAAAGTTTCAGCAAATACTCAAAAATCAGGCTCAAAAAATTGATGACTTAGAAGAATACAAAAAAAGCCTATGTCCTGCAATAAGAAAAGATTTAGAGTATTTTGCAGTTTTTTGCTATTTAAGAGAAAAATTTGGAAAAAACTGGCAAAGCTGGAAAGAAGAGCTTAGAAATTTCAATGAATCAGTGATTGATAAAATTTATGAAGAGAATCAAAGAGAAATTCTCTTTTACGAATACCTTCAAATGCTCATTGATAAAGAGCTTGAAGAAATTAAAAAATACAATCTCTGCCTTGACCTTGCCTTTGGCTCAGTAAAACAAAGTTTTGATGTTTGGAGACATCAGGAAATATATGCACTTCAATGTGAGCTTGGTGCTCCACCTGATGATTTTAATCCAAAGGGACAAAAATGGGGATTTCCACCTTTGATTCCATTTAAGCTTAGGCAGGAAGGCTACATTCCTTTTATAAAAATCTTAAAAGCCAATATGAAAGGAAGCATTCTTAGATTTGACCATGCCTTAGGACTTTTCAGAGCTTTCTGGATTCCTGAAGGTTTCTCAGCTAAAGACGGAGCTTATGTAAAATATCCTTATCAGGAACTCCTTTCAATTATAGCCCTTGAATCTTGGATTAATAAAACAGCAGTAATTGGTGAAGATTTAGGAACTGCTGAGGATTGGATGAGACAGGAACTTATTAAAAGAAAAATGAGTTCATGGAGAGTTTTTTACTTTGAAAAAAGGGATGAAGGATTTAAAAAATCAGATGAGTATCCAGAGGAAGCCCTTTGTAGCATCACAACCCATGATTTGCCAACTTTAAAAGGTTACTGGATGGGCAAAGATTTAGAAATAAGAAAAAAGCTTTCTCTTTTTGATGACTCTACATATGAAAAAGCTTTGCAGGATAGAGAAGGGGATAAAAAAAAGATACTTGAACTTTTAAATATAAGCCAAGAATCACTGCATAAAATTCTTCTTTCAATTATAAAATTTCTCTCAAATACAAAATGCAAATATCTTTTGCTTTATCCTGAAGATTTACTTTTGATTGAAGAGCAGACAAATCTTCCAGGGACAACTACAGAGTATCCAAACTGGCAAAGAAAACTGCCGTTGACAGTTGAAGAGTTTTTAAAACTGCCAATATGGGCAGAAATTGAGCTTATTTTGAGGGACTCTGGTCGGACTGCTCATTCTGAATAGGCTCTTTTTGTAATTCAGGTTCTTTTTCAAGGTCTTTCTGAGGCTCAACAAGAGCTGGTTCTTTTTCATTTTCCTCAGGTTGAGTGTATTCTTCTTTTATAATTCCTCTTTTTTGCATTATAAAGTAAATAAGCCTCGCTCTTCTTTCAACAAATTTTGAATTTCCTGAAGGGCTGTACTTAATTGGATTTGGAAGTGAAGCAGCAAGCCTTGCAGCTTCCCAAGCTGTAAGAGCAGAAGCAGATTTTCCAAAATGATAACGAGCTGCAGCCTCAGCACCAAAAATTCCCTCTCCCCATTCTGCAATGTTTAAGTAGAGCTCAAGAATTCTCTTTTTTGAAAGTGTTCGCTCAAGTCTCCAAGTTATTATTGCTTCTTGAATTTTTCTAATTGGATTTTTAGATGGACTTAAATACAAATTTTTTGCAAGCTGTTGAGAAATTGTGCTACCACCATATTTTAATTTTTTCTCTTTTATGTCCTTTTCAATTGCCTTTTTAATTCCTTCAATGTCAAAACCTGAATGTTTGTAAAACTTATCATCCTCTCCTATGAGAACAGCCTTTACAAGATATGGAGAAATCCTGTTAAGTGACACCCAATACTGTTTAATTTGAATGCTTTTACCTTCTTTTTTGTATTGCTCCATTCTGTACTTCATCATTGCAGTAAGTTTTGGATTTTTCTTCTTCAACGAAGAGACATCAACAGTGAAAGGATAAATAAAGATATAAACAAGATAGCAAGCTAATCCAAAAAGTATTACTCTAAAAATCCACTTAAACATTTTTTATTTTAACAAATTGTGAATTTAGTTATAATATTACATGGATTTACATCTGATATTTCTATATCTTGCAATCCTTCTATTTACTGCAAGGCTAACAGGTGATATTTTCGCAAAATTTGGTATTCCGTCTGTTTTGGGAGAGATCTTTGTCGGAATAATTTTGGGACAAAGTGTATTAGGAATAATTCCTTTAAGTGATGTAATGAAGTTTCTTGCAGAGCTTGGAATTATTTTACTGTTGTTTCATATCGGACTTGAAGCAGATTTAAAGCAACTGCAGAAAGTGGGTTTCTCCGCTGCAATGGTTGCAATAACAGGTGCGCTGGCTCCAATGATAACAGGCTTTTTAGTTTCTTATTATGTATTTAATTTCCCACTAATCACATCTTTATTCATTGGCGGAACTCTTACTGCAACAAGCATAGGCATTACTGTGAGAGTTCTTGAGGATATTGATAAAATGAAGGAAAGATTTGCTCAGATTGTGCTTGGTGCAGCTGTCCTTGATGATATATTTGGTGTTGTCGTTCTTGCAGCTCTCTATGAGTTTTCAAAATCTCTGGAGATAAATGTCAATGCCACACTAATTTTAGTTTTATACATAGGAACATTTTTCATTGTAGCTCCTATAATAGGTAAAATATTTGCTTATTTTGTGAGTAATTTATCAAAAAAGCTTAATACCCTTGATTTTGTTCCACCTGTTGTTATAGCTATAATTTTGCTTTTTGCATACGCAGCCCATGAAATAGGTTCTCCAGAAATACTTGGTGCTTTTACTGCAGGAATAGCCTTTTCAAGAAGGTTTACAATTCCATTTGCAGCAGCCTTTCAGGCTGACAAAGAGATTATACATAAGACTGAAGAGTCTTTAAATCCACTAATATGGCTTTTCACGCCTATCTTTTTTGTTTATGTAGGACTTCAGTTAAATCTTAAGGCAATAGATTTCACTTCATTAAATTTTTATCTGATGAGTGCTGTATTTTTCATCGTTGCCCTTGTAACCAAGTTAGTAGCAGGCTTTTTTGTAAAGGGCAACATGAGAGAAAAGTTAAGTGTTGGCTTTTCTATGCTTCCAAGAGGAGAAGTAGGACTTATATTCGCAGAGTTTGGCAGGCTAAGCGGAATATACGATAATACCCTTTATGCAGTAATAATCTTTGTCGTTGCCCTTACAACACTGCTTGCACCTGTAGTTTTAAAAAGTATTTGGAAAAACGAAAAAAAGCCTTTGATTTAAATTTTAATCTCTGGCAATCTGCATAGGGATTCTCTAATCTTCTCATCAGGATATTCAAAGTCCTGTAACTTTCCAGAAAGATATGCCTCATAGGATGGAAGATCAAGAAATCCTATGCCACTTAAATTAAAGAGTATTACTTTTTCTTTTCCCTCCTCCTTTGCTTTTAAAGCCTCATCAATAGCGACTCTGATTGCATGGGCACTTTCAGGTGCTGGAATAATTCCCTCAGTCCTTGCGAAAAGTATTGCAGCTTCAAATATTGCGGTTTGTCCCACAGCCACAGCTTCAATCAATCCATCATTACATAACTGGCTTACAAGCGGAGAATCGCCATGATATCTGAGTCCGCCTGCATGAATTCCCGGTGGAACAAAATCATGTCCTAAGGTATACATCATAAGAAAAGGTGTTAGTCCTGCTGTATCTCCATAATCATATCTAAATTCACCTTTTGTAAGTGTTGGACATGAGGAAGGCTCAACTGCAATGACTCTTAAATCTTTACCGTGAATTTTGTCATAAAGATATGGAAAGCTTACTCCACCAAGATTGCTTCCTCCACCACAGCAGCCAATTACTATATCTGGATACTCCCCTATGAGCTCAAACTGTTTTTTGCATTCAAGCCCAATAATTGTCTGATGAAGCAGAACATGGTTAAGCACTGAGCCAAGTGCATAATTAGTGTCATTATGAGTTGCTGCATCTTCAACTGCTTCAGAAATAGCAATTCCTAATGTTCCTGGATGGTCAGGATTTTCCCGAAGAATTTTTCTGCCCGATTCAGTTTTATCGGAAGGGGATGGATAAACATTTGCTCCCCATGTTTCCATCATTATCCTTCTGTAGGGCTTTTGATTGTAACTGACTCTGACCATGTAAACAGTTACCTCAATTCCCATTAAAGCTCCTGCTAATGCAAGAGCAGAACCCCATTGCCCTGCTCCTGTCTCTGTAGCAATTCTCTTTATTCCTTCCTTTTTATTGTAGTAAGCCTGTGGTATTGATGTGTTTGTTTTATGACTTCCAGCAGGTCCAAATCCTTCGTGTTTAAAATAGATTTTTGCAGGAGTATTCAAAGCTTTCTCAAGTCCTTCTGCTCTGTAAAGGGGAGTTGGTCTGAAGCTCGCATAAATATTTAAAACTTCCTCAGGAATATCTATCCATCTTTGTTGAGTTACTTCCTGTTCAATAAGGGACATAGGAAATATAACTTTTAAATCATCTGGAGAAACTGGTTTCTTGGTTTGGGGATGAAGTGGCGGTGGAGGAAGCTTAGGCATATCAGCCTGTATATTATACCACTGCCTTGGCAAATCTTTTTCTGAAAGTAAAATTCTACGCATTATTCTCCTCCTGTATTTTTGATAAAAATTTTTGAATTTCATTTATAAATCTTTCTATATCACTACGATGATTTTTTATGATTGCGTAAAGCTCTTCAGGCGGAATTTCATGATAGAAATGAACCATTCTATTTCTATAGCCTGCCATCTTTATTAAAATTTCAGCATAATCTTTATCTACTATGCCTTTTTTACCAAGCTCATTTGCTATTCTTTTGTATTCTAACTCTTTGAAGTTGTATGTTTTTGAAAGAATATGTCTGGAAATATCAAAAATTGCCTCAAGTGCTCTTCTTAAAAAACTCTCTGCTGCAGCTTGAGTTTTTTTATCTGCAAGGAATTCTTCTAAACTCAACTGAGCAAGACTTTCTATCTCTACAAGATACTCTTGTATAAGAGATAAAATTTTTTGAATTTTATTTAAGTTCAATCTTGCGATAACCATCTTTTATAGCCTCAAGGAAATCCTTAAAAATTTCTTTTTGTTTAAAGGATAAATCTTCAGCCTTTTTCATAACAATTTCTTCGTAATTTTCCAAAAATTCCTCATCTTCTGAGTAAATTAACATTCCCTTAATTGCCTCATACTGAAAAAGTGAATCTGTTTCCTGCAAAAAAACCAAATCAATCTCAAAGGGATCAAACGCTTTTGAAAGCTCAATATATAAGTCACCATAAACAGTGATTTTATTGGTTGGAAGCTCTTCAAATACAACACCAATATCAAGGTCAGAGCCTTTTTTGACTTTGTATTTTTCTCCTTTCAAAAATTTTAAGCCCTCTTTCATCTGAGAACCAAAAAGATAAGCTATTTTCACATTGTATTTTTTGAAAATATCATCAAGCATGGAATTTTTTATTATACAAAAACTTGCTCGCCAAAACGAAATTTACAAAGAGCCTCGTATATTGAACCAGAAGGAGTAAGAGTGCTTTTCATAAGCACAAACTCATTTACATCAAATATAAGTTCTGATGTCATCTTTTCTTTGAATGTTTTTGAAATTTTGTAAAAAAGGTATCTTCCATTTTGAAAGTTTTTAACCCTCGCAAGGGTGATATGGGGGGTGAATTCTTTCTCTTCCTTTTTAAAACCATACTGAGCCATGCTTTCTTCAATTTTTGATACGAGCTTTTTAAGCTCTTGATTTATATCTGTTCCTATCCATATGATTCTTGCTTTTGAACTATTTGGAAATACTCCGGGATAAGTTATTTTGAGGTTGAAAGGAGCGACTTCCTTTGCTAATTCAAGAAGAGAAGCCTTTATTTGCGATATTATTTCTTCTTGAACCTCACCAAGAAACTTTAGTGTAATATGAAAATTTTCCTTTGGCACTATATTGATTCCTTCCACAGGAGCTTTAAGGGATACAAGCTCAGATAGAAATTGTTTGATATTTTCAGGAAGCTCTATGGCAATAAATAGTCGCATGAAATATAATAGCACAATGAAGTTTTAATTGAAAATTCTCATTAAAATATTTGTGATAGCTCCTGCAATTACATCATCAATCATTATTGCAAATCCTCCTGAGGCAAGTTTTTCAATCTGCCTAATAGGAGGAGGCTTAAGTATATCAAAAAATCTAAAAAGAACAAAGGCAATTAAAAGGTTTTGAATGGTAAGTGGAATCCAAAGAACAGATGTAAGATAACCAGCAAACTCATCAATTACTACACACGAAGGATCGCTCTTTCCAATCTGCTTTTCAAGTCTGTGGGCTGAAAAAATGCCAAGCATAAAAGACAAGATTAACATAGCAAATACTGCTTCATGAGAGGGCTTCAGCAATAAAAGCAAAGCCAATGCAAAGGCTGAACCGAATGTCCCAGGTGCAAATGGAATGTAGCCAATGAAAAAAACAGTTGCTATGATTTTATAAAGCATTTGAGAGTTTTTTTAGAGTCTCAAATTTCTCATAAGCTCTTCCGCTTTTTATTGATTTCTTAGCAATTTCAACTCCCTCTTTTAAATCAGAAGCTTTTCCAGCAACCATAAGAGCTAAGGCAGAATTAAGAAGCACGATATCTGTTTTTGGACCTTCTGAGCCTTTAAGAATTTCTAAAATTATTTTGGCATTTTCAATTTTGTCTGCACCTTTAATTTCCTCAATAGATGCTCTTTTTAAACCAGCATCTTCAGGTGTAATTGTTAATAAATCTATTTTTCCATTTTTAGCTCTTGCAATATATGTTTTTCCAGATATAGATGCTTCATCAAGTCCTTCTTCGCTGTGAATTACAATAACATCCTCAACTCCAAGCCTCAAAAGCACCTTTGCAATCACTTCCATGTAGTCTTTTGAAAAAATACCCAAAAGAAGTCGTTTAACCTGAGCAGGATTGAGCATAGGTCCAAGAATGTTAAATATTGTTCTTATTTTAAGCTCTTTTCTTATTGGAACAACTCTTTTCATTGCAGGATGATAAAGGGGAGCAAAAAGGACAGTAATTCCGCATTCCCATAGGCATTTTTCAGCAGTCTCTGGTTTCATGTCAACCTTAATTCCTAACTGCTCAAGAACATCTATGCTTCCACAAAGGCTTGATGCAGAACGATTTCCATGTTTTGCAACAGGAGCACCTGCTCCAGCTAAAACAAAAGCTGTTGCAGTTGAAATATTGAATGTGCCTGAGCGGTCTCCTCCTGTTCCAACCACATCAATTGTTCCTTCAGGAGCATTTATTTTTACAGCATATTCTCTGAAAAGCCTTACAGTTTCTGTTATTTCCTCTTCAGTCTCTCCTTTAACTGAAAGTCCCATCAAAAAGGCTGAAATTTGAACATCAGAGGCTTTTCCCTCAATGATTTCAATGAAGCTTTTTCTTATGATTTCATCGGAAAGATTTTCCCTTTTGCTAAGTTTAATTATTGCCTCTTCAATTATCATGAAGCCTCCACTACAACTTTAGAAAATTTCTCAACAAATCTTTTCCAACTTTTGTCAATATGCTTTCTGGGTGAAACTGCACTCCTTCAATCTTAAATTCTTTATGTCTTACTCCCATAATCAAGCCATTTGATGTCCAAGCTGATATTGTTAAACATTCTGGTAGAGTCTCTTTTTCAATGACCAATGAATGGTATCTTGTTGCAAGGAATGGATTGGGAAGATTTTCAAAGATTGTCTTTCCATCGTGATAAATTAATGAAGTCTTACCATGCATTATCTCAGGTGAACGAATTATTTTTCCTCCAAAAGCAGCTCCGATTGCTTGATGTCCGAGACATACTCCAAGAATTGGGATTTTACCTGCAAAATGCTTTATAACATTTATTGAAATACCTGCCTCATGAGGAGTGCATGGTCCGGGTGAAATTATGATTTTTTCTGGTGAGAGCTTTTCTATTTCTTCAATTGAGGTTTCATCATTTCTGTAGACTATTACTTCTGTTTTGATACTTATTTCACCAACGTATTGATAAAGATTGTATGTAAAGGAGTCGTAGTTATCAATGATTAAAATCAATCTTGCCCTCCATTCTGCAGAAACTGCAATGTTTTAAGCATTGCCTTGGCTTTATTGACTGTTTCCTCATACTCCATCTCAGGCTTGGAGTCCGCAACAATTCCTGCACCTGCTTGCACATATACCTTATTGTCTTTTATTAAAAGCATTCTTATGCCAATGCACATGTCCATATTTCCACCAAATCCAAAATAACCTATTGCACCAGCATAGGGACCTCTCTTTGTTGGCTCAAGTTCTTCAATAATTTGCATGGCTCTCACCTTTGGTGCACCTGTTACTGTGCCTGCGGGAAAGCAACTCATAAATACATCAAACATGTCAAGCCCTTTCCTAAGCTTTCCTTCAACATTGCTTACAATATGCATTACATGGCTGTATCTTTCAATTGTCATCAGTTCAGTGACGCTTACAGAGCCTATTTCTGCAACTCTGCCAACATCGTTTCTTCCAAGATCAACAAGCATTATATGCTCAGCTTGTTCTTTTTCATCGCTCAATAACTCTCTTTCAAGGGCGAGGTCTTCCTCATCAGTTTTTCCTCTGGGACGAGTTCCAGCAATTGGCCTTAAAGTAATTTTGCCTTCTTCAAGCCTTACGAGAATTTCAGGAGAGGAGCCTACAAGGAAATCTTTGCCTGTATCAATATAAAACATGTATGGCGATGGGTTGATAATCCGTAAAATTCTATATATATCAAGGGGATGAGCTTTTGTATCTGCTTCAAATCTTTGAGAAAGCACGACCTGAACAACATCTCCACTTAATACATAATCCTTAGCCTTTTGGACAGCTTCTATGAATTTCTCCCTTGTGAAATTGGACTTAAAATTTTTTAATATGGTTTGTTGTTTTTCTGGAGCAGTAAGATATGTTCTAAATCTCTTATCTTCGTGACTTTTTAAATCAGAGATTAGCTTCTCTATTTTTTCAATAGCTTCTTTGTAAGTCATTTCAGGATTATCGCTAATAAAGGCATTGAATACAATTTTAATTGATTGCTTGAGATTATCAAAAATTAGTACGGTTTGAGGAATCATGAGATATATATCTGGCATCTTTAAACAAGGCTTTGAAGTGTCAGGAACTTTTTCAAAGAGTTTTACTGTGTCGTATGAAATATACCCAACCATTCCTCCGTAGAATCTTGGAAGCTCTGGAGCAAAATAGGGCTTGTATTTGTTGAAGTATTTTTTTAAGAAATCAAAAGGCAGGATATCTTGTTCAGTAAATTCGCTTTTTGAAGAGGCTATATTTTCAACGACGGTTACATTTCTTCCCTCAGCAGTGATTATTACAGAAGGTTCTATTCCAATTATTGAGTATCTTCCCCACTTTTCACCTCCTTGAACACTCTCAAGAAGAAAAGAAGGACTCCGATTAAGTTTAAGAAAAGCACCTACAGGAGTATCTAAGTCTGCAATAATCTCCTTGTAAAGGGGGATTACATTGAATTTTTTTGCAAGCTTGAGAAATTCCTCCTTAGTTAAATTAAGCGATTTATCTTGCTGCAACATAAAATAGTTTAAAAAATTAGACCTAAAAAAGGCAATTTCGGAGGTTTGTCCGTAAAATGAAGATAGAAATCTAAAAATTGCTAAAACCTTTTGAAAAATAAAAATTTTTAATTGTTATTGTGAGCTATGCCTCTTAATCGTCATCGTATGATAGATATATGGACATTGCGAGAGATTTTATTTCTGAGGCTATACTTTATTTTATGAGATTGCTTCGCCTGCCTGTCGGTAGGCTCGCAATGACGGGAAAAAAATAAACGGCAGGCTCGCAATGACAACCCCAGTCGTCGTTGCAAGCGCTCTCTCTATCAGTCATTGCGAGGCAGACCGAAGGGATGCCGAAGCAATCTCTCTTTTGCCTTTCACTCCTCACTTCTCACTTTTTACGTATTACGAATGTTTAGAGATTGCTTCACTTCGCTCGGAGTCGCAATGACGGAGAGGTGTTCACTATTTACCATTCACTAATCACCATCCACCAATTACCAATTAGAGACTGCTTCGCCCCAGATTGCCACGCTATCGCTCGCAACAGGGGCTCGCAGTGACTGTATTGACAAATGGACACTATGGTTCTTACCAATGCTCTAAGGGATTAACAAGGGGATTGCTCACTCATTGTTTTGATAGAAGTGCGATGATGCTTGAAAATAGCATAATTTAACTTTCACTGAAAATTTCATTCAAATTAATTTTCAATCCTGCAATGACTTCAGACTCCAAAGTGTCTTTTTCGTTGTAAGTTTTTAATGTGCTGAATTGTCCATTCTTCAGAAGATATATTTCAACAAACTTATGTTCTGGGGCGACTATCCAGTATTCTTTAACTCCGTATTTTTTATAAAGCTTCTTTTTAATAATCAAATCCCTGTATACAGTAACCTCAGAAAGTGTCTCTATTACAAGGTCTGGCGCACCCTGAATGTTTTTATCTTTGATAATTTCTTTTCTATCGTTTGATATAAATATAATATCTGGCTGAACAACATTTTCATCATCAAAATAAACATCAAGAGGAGCTATGAAGACTTAACCGAAATTATTTTTAATTACAAAACGTTTGATAGCAAAAAATAGTTTTCCAACGATTCTTTGATGCATTGGCACTGGTGAAGGCGTCATAATTAATTCTCCTTCAATGAGTTCATACCTTTTGTCATCAGGCAATTTTAAATAATCTTCATATGTGTATTTTATTTTTTCAACTACGAGGTCCATTTTAAACTCCCAAGTATTTGATTTTATTATATCAAAATTGCTTATACTAAATCTCTGCAAATCGGAAAATTATGACTTTCATTGTCTGAAGTCTATTTCTATTTTGATGGCATTTTTTAGTGTTATTACTAAAGTCAAGTCACACTTTATTACTACATTAAAATGTCACATTTTATTTTAAGCTTCTCCTCCAAGGGTGATTAGCTGCAGGTTTATATTTTTTCTTTTCCTTCTGCTCTCTCTGTTCCTCTATATAAGTCCTGAGATTTAAAATCTCTTCTTTCTCTTTAAGTCTCTCTTTTTCTGTCTTATCTAATCCTTTTATTTCTGAATATCCTATACGTTTGC
>JBEPZQ010000011.1:0-13381 GCA_041640755.1 Thermodesulfovibrio sp.
TCTCCAGATAGGTTTCTGCAGATTTTTCTTTTTTGTAGTATGAAAGCCTCTTAATCCCTGCCGTATCAATTAGCAAATAGTTCTTTCCATAGTATTTACAAAGTGCGTCTATGGCATCTCTTGTTGTTCCCGGTATTGGGCTTACAATCATTCTTTTTTTCCCAATTAAAGCGTTTATTATTGTTGACTTTCCAACATTTGGTCTTCCAACTATTGCAATTTTTGGGATTTTTTCGTCCTCTTTAGAAGGAGTTGGCATTTCAGGCACTTTGGTACTCAAAATTTCTATTAACTCATCCATTCCATATCCTGTAATAGCTGAGATTGGAATAAGATTGTCAGTCCCTAAACTGTAAAATTCAAAAACTTTATCTCTCTTGGAATGGGCATCAATTTTATTCACAACCCATAAAATTTCCTTGCCTGTTTCCCTTAGTTTTTTTGCGATTTCTATATCAAAAGTATGCAATCCTTCTTTACCATCTAACAGATGTATGATTAAGTCTGCTTCTTCTATTGCTATTTCAGCTTGTTCAAGCATTTGCTTCTGGATAATGTCCTCAGCCTTTTCTCCGGGAAAAAAGCCGCCAGTGTCAACCAAAGTGAATTCCTTATCATCCAATTTCACTGTTCCGTAGTTAATATCCCTTGTTACGCCTGGAATTTTATCTGTGATAGCCTTTATTTTTTCATCTCCCTTAATCAGTCTGTTAAAAAGTGTTGATTTGCCAACATTTGGTCTTCCAACTATTGCTACTGTAAACATTTCTCTCTCCTATTTTTCTGTAAAATCCTTTGGTAGAGGGATTCCCAATGATTTGATTTTTTTATAAAGATTACTTCTTTCAATTCCGATTTTTTCTGCTGTTTTAGTCATATTCCAATTGTTTTCTTTTAGTTTCTTGATTATAAAGTCTCGCTCAAAGGCATCTCTGGCATCCTTGAGTGAGTCGTATTTAAAGTAACTTTCTTGTTTGGTTGTGCCCCCGATTATTCCTGTTTTCTCAATAGCATCTGCATCAATAATCTCTGAATCTGT
This sequence comes from Thermodesulfovibrio sp., assembly GCA_041640755.1. Classification (GTDB taxonomy): domain Bacteria; phylum Nitrospirota; class Thermodesulfovibrionia; order Thermodesulfovibrionales; family Thermodesulfovibrionaceae; genus Thermodesulfovibrio. The sequence continues at coordinate 1,040 of JBEPZQ010000011.1, forward strand.
CATAATCATTAGCCTTTCCACCGCATTTCTAAGCTCACGAACATTTCCATGCCAATCATAATTCTGAAGCATCTTTATAGCATTGCCTGTAAGTGTCTTAGGTTTCCAACCCTTTTCTCTCACAAACTCAGTTATGAAGTGATTTACAAGTTCTGGGATGTCTTCTTTTCTTTCTCTCAATGGAGGTATGTAAATAGGCACAACATTTAATCTATAATAAAGGTCTTCCCTGAAGTTTCCCTTTTTTATTTCCTCCACAAGGTCTTTATTTGTGGCTGAAATTATTCTTACATTAACTGTGATGTCCTTTGTTCCGCCTACTCTCTGGAATTTTTGGGTTTCAATGACCCGAAGGAGTTTTGACTGTGTAAGTAAGGTCATATCTCCAATTTCATCAAGGAAAAGAGTGCCAGTGTTTGCCAGTTCAAATTTCCCTATTTTTCTTTCTACTGCACCTGTAAAAGCTCCTTTTTCATGTCCAAAAAGTTCTGATTCAATAAGCTCTTGAGGAATTGCTGCACAGTTTACCTCAACGAATGGAGAATTTGCCCTATCACTCAATGAATGAATAGCTCTTGCAACAAGCTCCTTTCCTGTACCTGACTCCCCAAGTATTAAAACTCTTGAATCTCCTTTTGCAATCTGCTCTATTTGTTTTTTTATTCTTTTCATTGCATCTGAGCTTCCAACAAGTTCATACTGCTTGACCAAACTGCTTTTAAGCTTGATGTTTTCCCTTTCAAGTCTTTTAAACTGCAGAGCCCTTTCAGTTGTAAGTAAAACTCTATCCATTGAAAGTGGTTTTTCAAGAAAGTCAAAAGCACCAAACTTTACAGCTTGAACAGCAGTTTCAATACTTCCATGACCAGAGATCATTATTACAGGAATATCGCTGTGGTTTTCCTTTATCCTTTTTATGGCTTCAATGCCACTTATTCCGGGAAGCCAAACATCAAGGAAAATAAGGTCAATATTTTCTTTATCAAGAATACTGAATGCCTGCTCAGCGTTTTCAGATTGGATAGTTATATATCCTTCATCCTCAAGAATTCCAGATAATGTCTCAAGAATTCCTATCTCATCATCAACAATTAAAATCTTTTCCTTCATGCAGGTACCTCAATTATAAATTTAGTTCCCCTATGTTCATTCTCAGAAACTTTAATGTTTCCTCCATGCTCTGTAATAATCTTCCTTGCAATAGCAAGTCCAAGCCCTGTTCCACCTTTACTTTTTGAAAAATAAGGAAGAAATAGCTTTTCTCGCGTTTCTTCGTCAATCCCAGGACCAGTATCGCAAATTTCAACAACAAGCTTATTATTTAGTTTAACAGATATTGTGACCTCACCTTTACCATCCATTGCTTTTATTGCATTGTCAACGATGTTTATAATTACCCTTTTGAATTCATCTGGGTCAAGTTCAACTTCCCTTATCTCTTCAGGTTTATTAAAAGAAAACTTAATATCCTTGTATCCTCTATAAAGCTCTATTACATCATCTATAAGTTTTAAAGGATTTATGGATTTTTTCTTTATCTCTGGCAGTCTTCCAAATTTTTGGAATGATTCAATCAGATTTTTTAAGGAATCCACTTCTGATATTATTGTTTTCGTTGACCTTTCAAATATTTTTTCAAAATCTTCATCTTTGTTTTTCCATTTTTTTATGAGTCTTTCTGTTGCAAGTTTAATTGGAGTCAGAGGATTTTTTATTTCATGTGCCAATCTGCGAGCAACTTCTTCCCAAGCAATTGCCTGCTGAGCTTTTACAATCTCTGTTATATCATCAAAGACTACAAGAATTCCCGATGCTCTATCTGTTGTAATGTCCCTAATTGATATAATTTTTGCATTTACTATTTTGCTTTGTCCCTTTATTTTACCTGTAATAACCTTTTTTACTTCATATATTTTTTGCTCTGACAAATTTGCGATAAATTCTTTTAACTCATCGGATTCTATAGAGTTTAATAATTCAGAATAATGTTTATTTTCAAACTGCTCCCTCTCAATCTGGAGTATCTCCTCTGCTGCACTATTAATAGTTAAAATTTTTCCGTCAGGATTCATAAAAATTACGCCTGAACTTATATTTGAGAGAATTTGCTCAAGAATTATTTTCCTTTCGGACAGTTGAATATAGGCTTTATCAAGTTTTTCTATCATTTCATTGAAAGAGTTAACGAGTATTCCTATTTCATCTGAACTTTTTGTCAAAATTTTTACTTTGAGATCACCTTTGGCAGCCCTATTTGTTGCCTCAACAAGTTCTTTTAAAGGTTTAGTTATCTCCTGAGAGATTTTCATAGATGTCCAGAGTGCAAGGAATATCACGATAAGACTTAAAAATCCGAGGAAATAGTAATAATTTGTCTTTACAGCTTTTCTGAAAGAGCCCATTTTTAAATATTCCTCATGAAATCCCTTAAGCTCTTCAACCTTTTTGCTAAGCTCTGAGGGGAGTTCCATTTTCGCTACTAAAATTCCGTTTTTGTATGGAACAGCTGCGATTATAATGTCTTTTCCATTATAAGTGAGCACTTGAGCTGATTTTTTACCCTGAAACGCTTCTTGCAATGATTGGGGCATGTCAGGCTCAGGTTTTTGAATGTGCTCTATTCTAATGTCCCCTGGTAAATCCTTTAGTTTGCCTTCTGCAAAATGCTCAAGCATGCCTAAAAGCCTTGCTTTTTCAAAATCATAGAAGGCTTTGACAGAATTTACAGACTTTGAGACTATTTCTCTGTTTGACTTTGAGAAAATTCTTTCAACTGAATGTTCCAATACACCACTAAATGCAACGAATAAAAGAACAGAGGGGATTAAAACAAGTCCTACAAAAATTGTTACAATTTTTGTTCTAAATCTGTATCCGGGCACTTCTCTATGTTTTTCAATTATCAGTCTGAAGATGCTTCTTATTACAAAAAACGCGAGAGTAACAATTGCCACTATGTTTATTACAAAAAGTGATACAATTATAAATCTCGTGGGAACTTGCTCAGGCGGTATTTGTAAAAGATAAATTTCAAATCCTAAGACAATAAAGAGTAAAGTTGTTAGAAAAACAGGCAAAAAGTATTTTTTAATTCTTTCTTTCATGGCAATCTAAAAATTTCTGATTCTTTAGTTATCTTCTTTTCATATTTGGGGATAAAAAATATTATATGCTCAAGCACTGACGGAAGCTTTTTTATGTTAGATTCAACAGTGATTTTTACGTAATATCTGCCGTTTTCAAGTGTACTGAGCGGACCTATTTTAACCGAGTTAATCTTTAAAGCCCAGTTAATTGCTTCCTGAGCGTCTTTAAATATTTTTTCTATCAGATTCTCTCCTTGTAGACTTTTTACAATAAATTCGCCTTTAATTGGATTGGAAAGCATTATTTTTTGAATTTGAACACCATTTACAAATTCGTCAGGAATAATGGGCCATCTTCTAAAAAGTTCAATTGTAACAAGAATATTTTTGCTGAGACCGTCTTGGAAATCATTTATAAATTCCTGAGAAGGGATAATATTGGCATTAACTACAATATAATTTTTGTCCCTTGTTATTTCAAAACTTATATCCTCAATAGCAGATACATTTGATGAACATACAAGTAAAACTCCAAACAAAACTACTATATGTGCAAAAAACTTTTTCACAGTTTTATTATATCCTAAATTGATTTATTCTAAAATGTCACTGTGAACATTTCCTTTTTTATTACGAGGTATCCGATCCTTTGTCACCGAGAGGCTCACCGTTTGCCCCCACACAGTCATTGCAAGCCTGCCGTTTTATTTTTCCGTCATCACGAGGCTTGCAAAGCAAGCCGAAGTGATCTCTTTTTTAGGGCATAAAAAAAGAGATTGCTTCGTCGCTATCGCTCCTCGCAATGACGGAGAGGGGAGAGTCATTGCGAGGCAGACCGAAGGACTGCCGAAGCAATCTCTGAAATCTCCACGTTTTTTGCGCAACAGGGGCTCGCAGTGACGCATGTCTATCTCTATTTTTACGCATATTATTTTTGATTTAATTTTGCGGAATGTTTATAATAAACAAAGTAATCATTTAATCGGAGGTGTAGACATGAAAAAATTTTTGGCTATAGCCGGAGTAACTTTTATGCTTTTAGGGGGATGCGCAACAAAGGAGTATGTAAAGGAACAGATTGATCCGATTAACTTAAAACTTGAAAGAATTGAAAAACAGCTTGAAAGAATTGAAAAACAGCAGGACAGCATGAACAAAGAAATATCAAATTTAAAGGTGGATATGGCTTCTACCAAAAAGACTGCTCAGGATGCTTTGAAAAAATCAGAGGATGCAGTAAGAGAAGCTCAGGCTGCAAGGATGAGTGCAGAAGATGCTGCCCGTAAGGCTCAAATAGCAGCTGAGGCATCTAAAAAAGCCTTTGAGCTTCATCAAAAAAAGTAATTATTTTTTTACATTAAAGTCTGATTTAGGTTCAAACTAATCTGTTTTGATTTGGTAAGCAAAATGGAAAAGAGTACTTTTTTTCATTCACTTTGGATAGGTATTGTAGCAGGCTGTTTTGGTGGACTTGTTGGACTTGGCGGCGGAGTGGTTATGATACCTCTCATGGTATCTGTGTTGAAAATCACCCAACACAAGGCTCACGGAACAAGTCTTTTTGCCCTTGTTTTTACTGGTATAACAGGAGCTATTACGTATGGCATGAAGGGCACAGTAGATGTCGTTGCATCTATTATTCTTGCAATAACAGCCATTTTTACTGCAAGGGCTGGTGCAAAATTTGCCCACAGCTTGCCTGAATGGAAATTAAAAAGAGCATTCGGCGGATTTTTAATATTTGCAGCAATACTTATGGTAGCAAAACCCTATTTAATGAATATGCATCATTTTGAAATTAGCGGTGTCTATAAAATTTTAACGCTTCTTGTAGTTGGAGTTTTTGCTGGATTCCTTGCTGGTATGATGGGAATAGGTGGAGGCACTGTAATGGTTCCAGCTCTTGTTTTAATATTAAATTACGGGCAACATATTGCACAAGGAACATCACTTTTATGTATGGTGCCCGCAGGCGCAATGGGTGCTTATACGCATTTGAAACTCGGAAATGTAATAAAAGATTTGTTGCCAGGGTTGGTTATAGGAATCATTGGCGGAACATACATCGGTTCAAATATTGCCCATGCACTTTCAGAGGCGAATCTAAGGGTGATATTTGCGTTGATTATTATTTGGACAGGTATAAAATTTTTAAAAACACCAAAGCCAAATGATTAAAAAAGTAGTTATTATTTTATTCGTGTTTTTCATATCTCTGCCAGCACATGCGCAGGAAGAGAGCAAAAAAATATATTTAAAATTCGGGAAACATAAGGATTTTTACAGATTTGTTTTTACATGTGAGGATATTGAAATAATTAAATCAATCAATGCAAAGCTTGTAAGTAATGGTTCAAATGACGGAATAATAAAACTCTTTTTTCCACTGGCTTTTGATTTTGAATTTGAAGGAAAATCTTTGTCTGATAAAGATAACATAAAGGGAATTCAAACAGAGAAAAAGGACAAGATTTTAGTTATAAAAACAACGGGAGTAAAAGAAATCAAGGTCTTCAGACTTGATAATCCACCAAGATTAATTGTGGATGCTTTTTTTGATGAGATTTTGAAGGAAGAAAAAGTCTCAAAGGCTGTTATATTAATTGATGCAGGTCATGGTGGGAAAGACACAGGTTTGCAGTTTAAAGAATCCAATGAAAAAGACATTGCTTTGTATATAGCTAAGGAAACTGCAACAAGGCTAACTCAGAAAGGAATTAAGGTCTCATTGACAAGAGCAACAGATGATGATATGTCAATAGAAAGAAGGATAAAAATAGAGAATAGTTTGAAGCCATACATATTGATAAGCATACATGTGTCAAATAAAGAGCAATTTACGATATATACTTCTTCAATTAAGAAAAATCTTATCAAAGATGACCCTTCAAAAGTTTTTTTAATAGAAAACACAGCAGTTAAAAATTTTACGACAAAGATAAATGAAAAATTTTCAGAGCCCATATATGCTGAAAAATTGCCTTTGACAATTCTTAAGGAGGCTCTTTCACCTGCTTTAATGATAGAAATTCCCAAAAGAACCTTGACAACTGATAAAAAATATGCAGAAAAAATAATTGACACCTTTGTTCAGGCAATAGAGCTGACTCTCAAAGCAAAGGAAAAAGCAAAATGAACAAAAAGTGGATATTAATTGGAATAATAATATTTGTCTTAGCCTCTGCAGGAGCTTTTTCTGTTCTTTTTTATTTTAACAAGGGTAAAAATGACAATGATGCCAAAAGTCAAACAAATGAGAAATTGCCTGCCTTTAAAATATATCTGCCCAATTCAAAATTAGAACATGTATTTTTAGAAATGGAAAAAAATGAAATGCTCTTGATAGAAAAAATCTTAGAAATCTACATCAGACAACTTCCATCTCCATTAAACACAACAAGAATATTGGGATTATACAGAGACAAAGAGAATACAATTTACTTGGATTTATCAAGAAATTTTATTAATCAGTCTGATGCTTCTGAGGAATTTGATTTGCTAAAGTCAATTTATATGACTCTGAAAGAAAATTTCTCGTGGATACAGGATGTAAAAATATTGATTGAGGGCAAAGAAGTTGAAACCCTGTCAGGACACTTCTCAATTGAAAAATCATTGAAAAATGCATTGGAGGATAAATGAATAAAAAACCGATTGGCATTTTTGACTCTGGAGTAGGAGGTCTAACAGTTTTAAAGGAAATATCAAAACTTCTTCCAGATGAAGATATAATATATCTTGGAGATACAGCGAGAGTTCCATACGGAATAAGGTCTTCGGAAACAGTAATCAGATATTCAATTGAATGTGCTAATTTCCTATATAAAAAAGGTATAAAAATGTTAGTCGTTGCTTGCAATACATCTTCATCTGTCAGTCTTGACACACTTGAAAAACAGCTTCCCATACCAGTAATTGGAGTGATTGAGCCCGGAGTCATGGCAGCGCTTAAGGCTACAAAAAATGGGAAAATAGGTGTTATAGGAACTGAAGCTACTATAAGGAGCAAAGCCTATGAAAAAAAGATCAAAGAAAAATCCCAATCCTTTGAAGTTTTATCAAAACCATGCCCTCTTTTTGTTCCCCTTGTTGAGGAGGGAATACTTGAAGGTCCTATAGCAGACCTCGTGATTGAAAGATATCTAAAAGAGCTTAAGGAAAGCAGTATTGATACTTTGATTCTTGGATGCACACACTATCCATTGCTTAAAAATTCAATTCATAAATATATGGAGCAGATAAATCTTGTTGATTCAGCTGAGGAGGCGGCAAGGACAGTTAGAGAAATACTAACTGAGAAAAATCTTTTGAATACTACAAATAAAAGCCGCTCAATTAAATTTTATGTAACCGATGACCCCGAGAGATTTAGAAAAATTGCTGAAATATTTTTAAACTATGAGATTGAAGAAATAAAAAAAGTATCTCTTAAGGAGGAGAAATGAGGGTTGACGGAAGAAAAAATGATGAAATAAGACCCATAAAGATTACGAAGGATTTTATCAAAAATGCCGATGGCTCAGTGCTGATTGAGCTTGGCAATACAAGAGTTATTTGCACAGCTTCAATTGAAAACAAGGTCCCACCATTTTTGAAAGACCAGAAAAAAGGTTGGGTAACAGCAGAATATTCAATGCTTCCCCGTTCAACTCCTGTGAGAATGCTTAGGGAGTCAACAGCTGGCAGAGTAGGTGGTAGAACACATGAAATTCAGAGATTAATTGGAAGGGCATTACGGGCAGTGGTTGACCTTGAAAAAATTGGAGAGAAAACCATATGGATTGACTGCGATGTTATAGAAGCAGACGGAGGAACACGCACCGCATCAATCACTGGTGGATTTATTGCATTAAGGGAAGCTATAAATAAAGCAATGCAGGCTGGAATGATTTCAGAAAATCCAATTAAGGACACTTTAGCTGCTATAAGTGTTGGAATAGTAAGCGGAGAACCAAGACTTGACCTGTGTTATGCCGAAGACTCACAGGCAGAGGTTGATATGAATGTAGTGATGACAGGTAGCGGAAAATTCATAGAAATACAGGGAACAGCGGAGATTATGCCATTCTCAAAGGAAAATCTTTTGCAGCTTGTATCCCTTGCAGAGAAAGGAATAAGAGAAATATTAAGAATAATTAACGCTGTTTAATAAAACTTTTGTATCAAATCTTGAATTTTGTTAATCTCAAATTTCTGGTCCACAAGTGGAATTTCTCTAATAACTGGAATTTGCTCCTCAAGTGTTGGTTTTTCCTTTTTGTAAAAAACTCCAATAGGTATTTTATCGCCCCACTGCAAAGATTTTTCAAAGGCTTTAATTCTGTCTGATAAATCATAATCTGCTTCAAGATAATAAACCCTTTGCTTGTACCATTCAAAGGTGTTAATTTTATTGAAAGATACACAAGGCTGAAGTATATCCAAAAGTGCAAAGCCTTTGTGTGTTATAGCCTGTTTCATAAGTTCCTTTAAATGCTCAATATCACCAGCAAAACCTCTTGCAACAAAGCTGCAATCAAGGGCAATTGCAAGGGCAACAGGATTAAGGGCTTCTGATAAAACACCAAATGGCTGTGTTTTTGTTATCATTCCCTTCATTGATGTAGGTGATGCCTGTCCCTTTGTCAATCCATAGATTTGATTATTATGGACAAATAGCTTCACATCAACATTTCGCCTTATTGCATGAAGTAGATGATTTCCTCCTTCTCCGTAGCAGTCTCCATCACCAGCTACAGCAATAACCTTAAGGGAGTGATTTGCAAGCTTTACTCCAGTTGCAACTGGAAGAGTTCTACCATGAAGTCCATTGAAGGTATTGCATCTTGTGTAATGTGGAAATTTACCAGCTTGTCCAATTCCAGATACCACAACAATTTCATGAGGACTTATTCCAAGTTCAACCATTGCGAGATTGAATGCTTTAAGAATTGAAAAATTTCCACATCCCAGACACCATGCAGGCTTAATTCCTTTGTAATCATCCAATGTAGGCATAAACCCTCTCCTTAAGTTCATCAACAGTAAAAGGTCTTCCATCATATCTGTTTATATGTTTTTTAATCTCCAGTCCTGTTTCCATCCTAAGAAGCTTTGCAAACTGCCTCGTTGCATTCTGCTCAATATTGATTACAATTGGTGTATTTTTAATAATTTCAATCCAACTTTGCTCTTCAGGCAATGGATAAAGCTCACTAAAATGAAGCATTGCAACTTTTTTACTGTCCGAAAGCTCCTCAACCACTTCCTTTATTATTCCATATATTGAACCCCAGCAAATTAGCAAAACATCAGGATTTCTGTCTCCGTAAAGCAAAGGTGGAGAGATTTCTTTTCTTATAAGTGGAAGCTTTTTAAAAAGCCTTTTTTCAACCATTTTAACTCTTGTCTGAGCATCTTCAATAAGATGCCCATCCTCATCGTGTTCATCACTGTCAGTTACAACAAGATGTCTTGACTTTCCAGGAATTGCAAGCTGAGATATACCAGTTTCAGTAAAAGCATGGCGTTTGTATGAGGTAATGGCGTTAAGTTCAGATTCTCCCAATCTGTAATTTTTATATACCAGTTTTTTCAAATCAAAGCCTTCGTAACTGAATTGGGAATCAGCAAGATATTGGTCAGTTAGAATTATGACTGTTACTTGATATTTTTCTGCCATGTCAAAGGCTTTGTTTGTAAGATAAAATGCCTGCTCTGGTGTGCCGGGTGCAAAAAGAATTTTTGGAAACTCGCCATGTCCTGCAAAGAGGGCAAATAAAAGGTCTGCCTGCTCTGTTCTTGTGGGAAGTCCTGTTGCAGGACCTGGTCTTTGAGCAAGAGCAATTACAAGCGGTGTCTCTGTTATTCCTGCAAGGGAGACAGATTCTACCATTAAAGCAAAGCCACCACCAGAAGTGCCTGTCATTGCTCTTACTCCAGCAAAGGAAGCACCTATTGCCATATTTATTGCAGCAATTTCATCCTCTGCCTGCTCAACAACAATCCCGAATTCTTTTGCATTCTCCGATACAAAATTTAAAATTCCTGTGGAAGGAGTCATTGGATAGGCTGAATAAAATTTTAATCCAGATGCTATTGCACCAGCTCCAATTGCCTCATTTCCAGAAATTACCATTTTTGGAGAGCTAAACTCTGAAACCATAAATGAACATGTAAGGCATTTTTCCTTAGCGTATTCATAACCTGCTTTTGCAGATTTTATATTTGCTTCAATAACATCTTGCCCCTTTTTCTTAAAAGCCTCCTTAATCAGTTCATACATTATGTCTGGCTTCTTTCCAAGCATTCCTATGACAGCCCCTGTTGCAACAGTGTTTGCCATTATCTTGCTTCCACCATAAGTCATAGCAAGCTCAAAGAGAGGGATGTCAACAAAACGAGGTTTGTCAAATTTCTGTTTAAGGAATGTTGAATCATAAAGAACTTGACCATTTTGACTAAGTTCTCTCTCATGCAAAATAATGCTTTCAATGTCAAAGGCAACAAGAATATGAATATCTTTTTTTGGAGCTATTACTGGTCTGTCAGAAATTCTTATTTGATAAAAGTTATGCCCGCCTCGTATTCGGGATTCATAGTCCTGATGACTGAATACATAATATCCAGCTCTGGCAAATATGCGGGCAAGGGTTCCACCAATCGTTTGAATCCCTTGCCCTGCCTCTCCACCTATTTTTATTGAATAATCCATTGCGTTAGTTTGTAATTAGGTTGGAGTAACTCCATATTTTACAATGTTTACAACATTTTCATCTGGTTTTGGAAGTCCAGCAAGTTTCCATGCAACAAGAGGATCAATCAGTTTTTCAGATATGCAATTTTTAGGCTGATTTACGTATTTACATACTGCATTTAGAATTGGGAAATAATTATAAGTTTTATAGTATTCTCTTATGAATTTCAAAATATCCAATTGTTCCTTTGTCAAAGGTCCAATTCCTTCTCTTTCTGCGAGAATCTGAGCGACATCTTCATTCCATGCATCAAAGTTTTTGAGATATCCATCGCTGTCAAGTTCTGCCTTTACTTCTTGGTATTTGACAACAGAAACAGTTTCTGGTTTTTCCCTTTCAAATCTTTCTTTTTCAGCTATATTTTTTATAAACTGTGCGACCTGAAGTCCAAGATGCACGCATTTTATATTGTTCATGCAGTCATCAGCATCCTGCTTATCAAGATAAGTTATTAACTCAGATGTGCCCTTTTGAATTCTTACTACATATGCTTGATTTTCTTCGCTGTAGTAAACTGTCAAATTGAATCCATGTTCCTTAATTTCAGGATACATCTCAGTAATTTTGTTCCTTAACTCATCAATTGTGTAAGCCATAATACTCCTCCTATTTTAGTCTTTTTTCCACTTCTTGCCAATTAATGTTTTTAAAGAAAGCTTCAATGTAGTCTGCTCTTTTAAGTCCATAGTCAAGCATAAATGCGTGTTCAAAAACATCCATGATGAGAAGTGGATTGCATCCAGCGGGATGTCCTACATCGTGCTCATTAATCCAGAAGTTAAAAAGCTTTCCTGTTAAAGTGTCTTGATAAAGAATTACCCAACCAATTCCTCTCATTGTGCCAGTAGATTTAAAATCTTTCATCCAATTTTCAAAGCTTCCAAAGTTTTCATCAATAAGTTTTGCAAGTTTCCCATCCTTTGGAAATACTCCGTCTCCGCCAAGATTCTCAAAATAGTATTCATGAAGCCTCATACCATTCCATTCCCAACCAAGCCTTCTTTTAAGCTCGGCAAATTCGGGTGTTCCTGCCTTTCCATCCTTAAGCATTGCATCAAGAGCCTCAATCAACTTATTTGTATTTGTAACATATCCCTGATACAGAGTAAAATGATTTTTCAAAAGAGCTTCACTAAATCCTTGCATTCCTATTAACTTTGAATAATCTTTTGCTTGATATGCCATACTGCCCTCCTGTTAAAGCCTTTTTTTAAATGATATAAAATAAAAATAATTTTGTCAATATCTTTTTTGATCCGAAAAATAGCGATATAAATCCAATAATTGGTATAACAATTTGAACATGAAGTATTTTTTGCTGTCATTGCGAGCATCCCCGATTATTTTTTTTTCCGTCATTACGAGCATTCCCGATTATTTTTTTTCCGTCATTACGAGCATTCCCGATTATTTTTTTCCGTCATTGCGAGCATCCGAAGGATGCGAAGCAATCTCTTTGAAGGGGAAAAGGCAAGATTGCTTCCTCCTCGCTTCGCTCGGAGTCGCAATGACGGAGAGGG
>JBEPZQ010000011.1:13391-20245 GCA_041640755.1 Thermodesulfovibrio sp.
ACTGCTTCGCCACATCGAGTGGCTCGCAGTGACGAATTGTTGGATTTCTACGCTGTCGCTCTGTAGCACTGTCGCTCTATGGTACTATGATGGCGAGATTGCTTCCTCCTCGCTTCGCTCGGAGTCGCAATGACGGAGAGGGGTATCCTCGCAATTACGGAGAGGTGTTCACCATCCACCATCCACGAATCACCATTCACCAGTCACCAATTAGAGACTGCTTCGCCCCAGATTGCCACGCTTTCGTTCGCAACAGGTGTGCTCGCAGTGACAAGGGTCTATCTCTATTTAGGGGTTGATACAAAAAGCGAGATTGCTTCACAGCCATATTCGGACTGCTTGCAATGCCTTCCTTCTCTGTCATAACGAGGCTGCCAGAGTATCTCTTCTCCATCGGCTGAAAAAAACCGAGAATGCCTCGCTGAGACTATCGCAATACGAAAACATAACGACGCAAATATCAATAATAGCGATTAAGAATCGCACAATTTAAGTCTAAACAATCTTTATATGATAAAATAAAAAGTGAGAGATATTAAGCATTATTTCAATCGCGCAGCTAATACTTATGAAAAGTACGCTAAACTTCAAAGAAAAATCGCTGAGGAACTCATAAAAGAGATTGATTTTAATCTTCACTATAAAACAGTTGTTGAAATTGGCAGTGGCATTGGATTTTTAAGTAAACCCCTTTCTGAGAATCTTTCCTATGACAGATTTATTCATATTGACATATCGCACGAGTTTTTGAAGAAACTTAGAGATAGAGTAAACAAAAAGCATTTTTTTATCAATGCAAAGGCAGAGGCAATTCCTCTCCGAAGCCCTATTGCTGATTTGCTTATCAGTTCTTCAGCTCTTCACTGGATGAAAGAGCCTGAGAAAAATTTCATTAAAATCTTAGATATTTTGCACAATAATGGAAAATTCTATTTTTCAATATTTACAAGTAATACGCTTCAGGAGCTTAAAAAAGTTTCTGATTTAACAGGTTTTGGTTCAGTTTATCCCCTAAAGGAATATGAGTTTTATATAAAATTACTTCGCAACTCGCCATTTTCTTTCAAATACGATTTAAAAACTTTCAGGGAAGAATTTTCATCCCCTGAGGATTTGCTTAAATTTCATAAATTCACAGGAACAAACTATACTTTGCATAAAAGATTTTCAGGCAAGGCAACTTTTAAGAAATTTTGCGATGTTTATAGAAGTATGTTTGGAAATTCTGAGGGCATTTTGGCAACCTATGAGGTTTTGTTCATACAAGGTCGAAAATAATTTCCCTGTCCTCAATGTTAACTTTAGCTATTCTGACATTGACAGGTGTGCCAATTGTAAATTTTCTCTTTCTCTTTAATCCTGTAAGACAGTATCTGTATTCATCAAACTGATAGAAATCATCAGTCATGTGGGATAAATGCAAAAAGCCTTCAATAAAGTATTCCTCAAGTCTAACTCTCAATCCTTCAGATGTGACCATTGTGACTTTCCCTTCAAATTCCTCGCCAACTTTGTCTTTCATAAACCATACTCTCATTATTTGTATGGAATCTCTTTCTACATCATCTGCCCTTCGCTCCATCTTGGAACTGTGAATTGATATCTCCATCAATTTTTCTTCCAAATTTTTTCTTTTTTCCCTTGAAATCTTTTTCTTTTCCAAAAAATCCCTAAGAATTCTGTGAACAACAAGGTCAGGATATCTTCTTATTGGTGAGGTAAAATGAGTATAGCATTCAGATGCCAAACCAAAATGCCCAACATTTTCAGGACTATACCGAGCTTGCTTAAGACTCCTGAGAATGAGATAATTAACGATTTCCTCATAAGGCGTGCCTTTGATTAATTTTATAAATTCGTGAAATTCCTTTGGTTTAAGGTCACCCTTCAGAATACCAAGATTTCTTATAATTCGCGTAAGATACTGAATTTTGTTTGGCTCAGGTTCTTCATGAACGCGATAGATACTTGGCACTTTATTTTCAAAGAGAAATTCTGCAACTGCTTCATTTGCTGCAATCATGAATTCTTCAATAATAAAGTGAGCAAGATTTCTCTCAGCCTTTATAATTGCCTGAGGATGTCCCTGTAAGTCAAGCAGGACCTCTGGCTCAGGAAGGTCAAAATCAAGACTTCCTCTTTTTTGCCTTTTGTTTTTGAGTATTTCGCATAATTCCGCCATTTTTTCAAAATGGGGAACAAGTTTTTTGTATTTTTTGATTTCCTCCTTGTCTCTATCAACCAGTATTTTCTTCACCGATGTATAGGTCATTCGCTCAGCAGTCTGTATTATGCTTGGATAAAACAAGGCTTCTGTTCTCTCTCCTGCATTGTTAAAATGCATCTCCACAGTAAAGGTAAGTCTTGGAGTTTTTGGAAGAAGGCTACAAAGATTTTCGCTCAACTCAGGTGGAAGCATGGGAATAACTCTGTCTGGAAGATAAACGCTTGTAGCTCTGTTCCTTGCTTCTTTGTCAATAGGAGTATCCCATTTTACATAATGACTTACATCTGCGATATGAACCCACAGTATAAAGCCTTTTCTTGTTTTCTTTATGGATACCGCATCATCAAAGTCCTTTGCACTCTCTCCATCTATGGTGACTGTTGGAAGCTCCCGTAGGTCTATCCTTTTTTTGATTTCCCTTTTTGATATGCCTTTTTGGACAAGATTTTTTGCAAAGGATGAAACCTCAGAAGGAAACTTTTTTGGCAGGTCATATTCATAAATCAAAATCTCTATATCTTCCTTTGGATTCTTTGGTTTCTCAAAAATCTTGATTACCTTTGCTACAGGAGGTTTGTTGCCTGAGGTATAAGTTACCTCAGCTAAAACAAGGTCACCGGGTTTAATTTTGATATCCGAAGGAGTAATGACTATCTGTTGAGTTATATTTCTTTTTCTTGGTTGAAGAGTGAAAATCGGTCCTGCCTTTTCCACTGTTCCCACAACTCTTTTGACAGCTCTTTCAAGAATGCGTATTACCCTACCCTCTCTTCTTCTCTTCTGCTCAAGCCTAACAACAACTCTGTCACCGTGCATTGCTCCCATTGTTGCATGGGGCGGTATGAACACATCATTCTCAGATGGCGAGTCAGGAATTAGAAAACCAAAACCTTCACGATGGGCTTCAAAATATCCTGTAATAAGTCTGGCTTCCCTAACAGGCAAATATAAACCTTTTCTGTTTCTGATAATTTTACCTTCAGACATAAGTTCTTGAAGGAGCTTTTTTAGTTTTTTTCTTTCTGAGGCTTTAAGGGAAAAGATTTCGGAAATTTCCTTAAAACTTACAGGTCTGCCAGATTTTTTTAATATTTCTATAATTTCTTCTTGTGTCATTCGGTTTTCTTAGGCAAATCAAGATATACTACCTGTCCTTTTTCTCCAAGTGGACCAAGATCTTTATCATTGAAAATAACCTTAACTCCGCCAGCGTTTCCAATATGAAGTTTGAAAGTTTTATTGGCTTTTAAGTTTATTTTGTCGCCGGGATTAAGCATTATTTCTTTTCTCTCCTTATTGTCAATTGTTATCCTCATCCATACAAGATCAGTAGCCTCAATTTTAAGAGTCTGCTCTTGGGCTTGGGGTTCTTCAGCAGGTTTTTGTTCTTCCTTTTTGGGTTCTAAAGCCGTCTCAGTTTTTTCTGCTAAATTTGAAGATTGATTAGGCTCTTCTTTAATTACTATAGGAGGAGGTGGCGGAATTTGCTCATCCCTTTTGCCAATATTTAGCAAGAGAGCTACTACTACAATCACTAAAAGTATAATCCCAAATTTGACAGCCCAACTCGGAAGATTTTTGGTAATCGGAAGATTTTTGGTAACAGGTAATTTAAATTGTTTCTTCTTTGGCGGTTCAATTTCTTGTATTTTAGCAACTTCATCTTTTTCAGGCTTCTTTGAGGACAGTTTAGATTCAAGGTATTGTTCATATTCTTTTAGAATTAAAGACGGGTCTACTTTTAAATATATTGAATAGGTTTTGATATAAGATTTCGTATAAACAGGCTCTGGAAGTTCTTCAAATCTGCCTTCTTCAATAGCTTGAAGATAACTTTTTTTTACTTTTATATAATTTGCAATTTCCTCAAGAGTCTTTTCCTGTTGAATCCTTCTGTTTTTCAGTTCCTCATGCATTAAATGGCTTCCTACCTTCTAAAGCTTTTGACAATGTTACCTCATCTGCAAATTCAATGTCAATACCTATTGGAAGACCATAGGCTATTCTTGTAATTTTAATGTCAAAATCTTTCAGCATATCTGCAATCCATTGAGCAGTGAATTCTCCCTTTGCATTAGGACTTGTAGCAATTATAACTTCCCTAATCATGCCTGTTTTAACTCTGTTTTTAAGTTCCTCTATTTTTAACTTGTCAGGAGTTATTCCATCAACAGGTGAAATTGTACCTCCGAGAACATGATAAAGACCTTTGTATCCTGTTTTTTCAAAAAGAACAATATTGCTCGGCTCTTCTACTATGCATATGACACTACCATCCCTGTCAGGACTGCTACAAATTTCACATTTTTCATTTTCCGTGATGTTGAAACATACAGAACAGTATTTAGCTTTCTGTTTGAGGTCCACTATGGCTTGAGCGATTTGTAAAGCCTCATCCTTTTCCATACTCATTATAAAAAAAGCAAGCCTCTGGGCAGTTTTTCTGCCAATTCCCGGAAGTTTGCAAAGATTGTCAATAAGCTTTTCTAAAGGGCTGCTCATAGTTTGCCAAACAAACTGTTTAAGTCAGGCATTCCCGGAAGATTAAAAGGCATTGAAACCTTTGCCATTTCAGCCTGTGAAAGCTCATGGGCTCTCTTTATAGCTTCGTTAACTGCAGCAATTATTAGGTCTTCCAGCATTTCTATATCATCTGGATTTACAACTTCCTTGTCAATTTTTATTGATACAATTTCACCTGCGCCATTAGCTGTTACAGTAACCATTCCACCGCCTGATGATGCTTCAACTGTCATCTTTTTTACCTCTTCCTGCTTTCTCTGAATCTCTTCCTGAATTTTCTGAGCCTGTCTCATTATTTCTCCAAGCATTTTCTTGTTCATCTTTTACCTCCGTTTTTTGGTGTTATGTTAAAAATCCTTCCATCAAAAAGTTGTAAGGCTTTTTTCACTAATTCATTGTCTATTATTCTTTCTCTGTAATTACTTCCTTTGTTCAAATTTAAATTCCCTGCTTCTGTGCCATTATTTTTTCTTTCAATAACGGTAATCTTTGCATTCAATCCTATATTTTTCATGACATCATATATTTCTGTAACCCTGTCCCTTACAAAATCTGCAAAAACAGTAGAACCGCCAGAATATATTAATTGAATTTCATTGTCTTCAAAATTGATTTCTGCCTGCTTTATTTTTGCAGTTAAAATGTGATTCTTATCCTCAAGCTGTTCAAGTATCTGTCCCCATTTCTCTGAAATTGAGGTTTTATCAAGTTGAGTGACAATTGTTTGCGATTCAGAAGTAGCAGTAGATGATTGATTGCTGGTAGCTGAGGGTTCTTGTATTTTTTCGTTTTGATAATTAATTTTTTGGGAAAATTCAGGTTCAATTGGTTTATTATCATTTTCAGATGTTAAAGCTTGAATGGGATTATCTCCTGAAGCACTTGAAATCTCTTGAATTGCCAAATCAATATTTTTAAATCTTGAAAGCATGCTTAACTTAAGAAGCGTTATTTCAAAAATAATTCTTGGGAAAAGAGAAGTCTTTACTGCAAATTCAGAATTGATAAGCTCTTTTAGCAACAGAAGTATATGCTCTTCAGAGGTTTTTGACTTAAGTTTCTGAATGAATTCTACCTCAGCCTCGCTTAAATAAAGCTTTAATTTGGGAGTAATCTTAATGATTAAAAGATTTCGGAAAAAGTTAATCAAATCTCTCATAAGAATTTTAAAGTCTGTTCCTATGTCATTTAGCTCTTCTATTTTGAGAACAATTTTCTCCCTATCACCCTCTATAAGACTTTCTGAGATTTCATGAAGTACTTTTATGTCTGTTCCACCTATTAGAAGATTGACATCCTCCAAAGAGATGGATTCTGAATAAGCTGTTATTTGATCCAAAAGCGTCAATGCATCTCTCATACTTCCTTCTGCACTTGCTGCTACGGCATGAAGAGCTTCCTCTGTGATCTGAATACCTTCGTTTTGGCAGACATATTTTAGTCTTTCCTTTATAAGATTTATTGGAATTCTTCTAAATTGAAGATGCTGGCATCTGCTTAGAACCGTTATTGGAATTTTTCTTGGCTCAGTTGTTGCTAATACGAATACTACATGGGGAGGTGGCTCTTCAAGGGTTTTAAGAAAAGCATTGAATGCTGCCTGACTAAGCATATGAGCTTCATCAATAATATATACCTTATAAAGCCCTTCTGCAGAGGCATAACGCACATTTTCTCTGAGGTCTCTGATGTTTTCAACTGAAGTGTGGGATGCCGCATCTATTTCTATTACATTCATCGCATGTCCTTGTTTTACTGCAATGCAAAAGGAGCATTCATCACATGGTCTATTTTTTATATTTGCATCAGCGCAGTTTAGAGCCTTTGCAAGAATTCTTGCTGTTGAGGTCTTTCCAACACCCTTTGGTCCAGAAAAAACATAGGCATGGGCAATTTTTCCTGCTTGTAGTGAATTTTGAAGAATTTTAACAACTATTTCCTGCCCTGTGAGGTCAGAAAATTTTTGAGGTCTATATTTTCTTGCAAGTCCAAGATATGCCATCAATCCCTTTTTATTAAAAGGACCGACTTGCTGCGGCACACAGAATGAGATGCTTACCGTTGCTTCCTTCCGGACCTGGCGGGGTTCACATCCTTCTGTTGC
>JBEPZQ010000012.1:0-12034 GCA_041640755.1 Thermodesulfovibrio sp.
ATGTTTACGGTAAAGTGATTGACGCAGGAGTTTATAAAGCGCCAGATATAAGAACTGCTGAAGCAGCAAAGGTCATTGAAAATATCCAAAGGGATATAAACATCGCTCTTATGAACGAGCTTGCCATGATTTTCCACAAATTAGGACTTGATACAAAAGAAGTGCTTAAAGCAGCTTCTACAAAATGGAATTTTTTACCCTTTGAGCCAGGACTTGTTGGAGGTCATTGCATTCCTGTAGACCCATATTATTTAGCGCGCAAATCTACAGAAGTTGGACATGTCCCTAAACTCATACTTGCTGGAAGAGGAGTTAATGAGCAAATTCCAATATATATAGCCCATGAAGTTGTCAAAATTCTTATAAAATCTGATAAAAAGATAAAAGGTGCAAAGGCTTTGATACTTGGTGCCACATTCAAAGAAAATGTTCCAGACCTCAGAAATAGCAAAATAATAGAGCTTAGCAAGGAGCTTGAGGACTTTGGCATCAATGTTTATGTCTATGACCCAATAGCAGGCAAGAATAACGAACATAGTCTGAACTTTATAGATAATATTGAAAATTTTGCTTCCTATGACTGTGTGATTGTTGCTGTAAAACACAGTTTCTTTGTGGAAAAGTTTAACCTTCAGTTTTATAAGAGCTTATTAACAAAGCCTTACATTTTGATAGATATCAAAGGAATTTATGATAAACAGGAGGCAGTGAAGCAGGGCTTCATTTACTGGAGGCTATAAAATTATTTTTTACAAACTCTATCTCTTCATCCTTTGATAGAAGTTTGCCCCTTAGTTTTTCCCAAAGAATTGCATCAAAAATTTGCCTGTATTGAGGTCCTGGCGGAATACCGAGTTTTTTTAAGTCTTCTCCAGTTACTATTGGCTTAATATCTTTAAGAGACGTCAGATATTTTGAGAGAATCTTTTTTTGATTTTCGTTGGCAAATATCATCATGAGGATAATAGCTTCAATGTTTAATGGACTTAAAAGCCTGTATATTTCAACTGGATCTTCATTATTTAGCAACTGTAAGGTTTGTTTGGCAAGAAAAATATTATCAAAAATTTGCTTTTTTATATTCTCAGGTGCTGAAATTTTTTTAAGAACATCTTTTCGTTCTTCATTTTTCAGTCTCCAAATCATTGTCATGAGATAAATGATTTCCCTACGGTATTCTTCTTTAAGAAAAAGAAGTTCTATTCCTTGAAGCGTTTCATAGGCACGAGAAATGTCGTTAATGATTAAGCTTTCTTCCAATGAAGGATGAATAATTTTCAAAAGTCCGTATTCTTTAAGTCTTTTTAATGAATTTTGTGGAACTGTCTCTTTTAATAGAAGGACTAATTCATCATAAAGTCTTGTGCCTGTTAATTTTTCAAAAACTCCCATTTTGACTGCCAATTTAATGAGATTTTCAGTATGTTTTGAAATTCTAAATCCCAGTTTTTCAGCAAATCTAACAGCCCTTATAGCCCTTGTTGGGTCTTCTACAAAACTTAAATTATGAAGCACTTTTATTCTTTTTTCCTTAATGTCCCTTTGTCCGCCAAAGAAATCAATCAATAAACCAAAATCCTTTGAATTAAGCTTTACAGCAAGTGCATTTATAGTAAAATCTCTGCGATACAAGTCTTTTTTTATTGATGATGTCTCTACTTTTGGCAAGGCTGCAGGAGACTCATAGTATTCTGTCCTTGCTGTAGCTATATCTATTATTGTTTTTTTACCTTTCACCAGCCGAGAGTCTTCAATAATTATTTTTGCAGTTCCAAATCTTGGATGGGGAGCTACTTTACCTCCTATCCTCTCTGCAAGTTTTTGGGCAAATTTAATTCCATCTCCTTCCACAACTATATCAACATCAGGGCTTGGAATCCTCATGAGAAGGTCACGAACACAACCTCCAACAAGATATGCTCCATAACCAAGCTCATCTGCAAGTTTTCCTGCCTCTTGGAAGATTTGATATACTTCTTCAGGAAAGAACTCTCTTAAAAGACCTGAAACATTTCGTCTTATCTCTTCTTGCAAATTATCTTTTGGCTGAGATAGTTTGGATTTCCTTATAAGTTCCTCGTATAAATTTCTCAAAATATCTGGTCTTGTTATAACTCCAACGACCTTGTTGTCTTTGAGAATTGGAACAAACCTTTGATTGAGCTCTACCATGTTTTTTTCTATTTCAATTATTGGCGTATTTTCTTCAGCTGTATAAGCATCTGTTGTTGCAAAGTCTGCACCCCTTGATTTTTGCAAACCGTGAAAAATTGCCTTTTCAACAACGCCCCTCGTAATAATTCCTATATACTCATCATCTTTTACAACAGGCATAGAATTAATTCCATACTTGGTCATAATTTTTTCAACTTCCTTGATCGGAACATTCCACTGGACTGATATTACAGGAGTAGTCATGAGGTCCTTAGCAACCTTATGAGGCTTTATTTGATTGCGAATATTCTTTAAAAGCTCCTCAATTAAGATTTTTACTGGAATTTCTTTGATCGTTGCACTTCCTGCTGCCCAATGTCCCCCTCCTCCAAAGGCTGTAAGGATCGCTCCAACATCAATCTCTGGAAGGTTACTCCTGCCGATAATTAATAGTTTATCTGCCATCCCTATAATCACAAATAGCGCATCTGTATCAATAACATCCATAATCTTATGGGCAATATGGGATATATCCTGTGACTCTTCCATTGCTGCATGGGCAATACTTATTCTTTTCCCTTCAACAATATGTTCCTCAAGGGAGTTTAATAGAGCATTAAAAAGCAATATTTCTTCCCTTGTAAGCTCCTCTTTCAAAAACTGAGATACAATGTTTAAGTTCGCTCCTCTTTTTAATAAATAGGCTACTGCCTCAACATCTCTTGGAGTAGTTGAAGGAAAAAGAAGACATCCTGTTTCTTCGTATATGCCAAGACAGAGAAGCGTTGCTTCAATTGGTGAAATAGGAATATTTTTTTTACGAAAGATTTCTGTAAAAAGAGATGCAAGAGCTCCGATTTGCTCGGTAATTTCAAAATCAGCTTTTATATCATCATCGCCTGATGGATGATGGTCATAAAGATGAACCTTAACTCCCTGCTTCAAGATTTTTGCAAATTCTCCTATTCTGCTTAAACTTCTTGTGTCAACAACAATAAGGGTTTTAATTTTTTCAATTTCTATTTCTTTGAATTTTTTGATTTCAAATAACTTGAAATTATCAAAAAATAGCTTTACCCTTCTTTCCATAGAACCGGGCAGAACAACAACTGCCTCAGGATAAAGTTTTTTGGCTGACATGCATGATGCTAAAGAATCAAAATCAGCATTTAAGTGAGTAGTAATTACCTGCATTTATTTGTACTTTTCATAAGCTTCTTCAAAGGTTATAAGCTCTCTGCAATCATACAATGTTGATATGGCAGTAGTATAAGTGTGTATATTCATCTCTTCAATTGCGGCAATAGGATTTAAACCACCAACTACTATCATTCCAACTCTATCAATTCCAACAGGAATGTCAAGCAGTGATTGATTTGGTTCGCCAAACATTAGTATGCCTTGAAAACCTCTTTTTTGCATAAGAGAATAAATTTCCTTGACCTTCTCAAGACAAACCAATGGAATTTCTCTAAAGCTTGCTAATACTCTACCTGACTCATGATTTACAGCACTTGCAACATCTGTCATTTTACCTCTGATAAATATTTCAAGTGGGTCTAAAGAAGTTCCGTCATAACTTATAAGTGCACCAAATCTGTAAGGCTTACTGTCTCGTATTTCAAGCACTCCTCCAAATCTTGAAATTACAGGAATTCCATATTTTAAAAATATCGCATTTAAAGTAACACTACATACTGTGCCTATGCATATATGGTCTTCAGGAACAAGAATGTTTTCACTATCCTGTTCAAGGATAAGTATCCTGTCACTCATAACATAGGGAGAGTAGAAAACTCTTTCCATTGCCTTCAAAGCTTTTTTTATTTTATTTTTTGGAATATAGGTTACATTAAGAATCAGCTTACCAGTCATTGAATGGAGATCAAAATCTGAAAGATAGCTTAAAGTTTCAATTTTATTTATTATAAACCCTACCTTTTCAACAGTACTTGCTGTTTCAAGCTCTTTTATACCTTTTTCAGTAATAATTCTGCCCTCTTTTCCGAAAACCTTTGTGAGTCCACGCTCATCAAGAATTTTAAGATGATATCTCACAGTTCTCTCAGAAAGATTTATTCCGTACATCTTTAGTTTCTTCGCTATCTCCTTTGAGCCGATAATTTTATTTTCCTTTGCAAGAATTTTAAGTATTGACAAAAGAGTCCTGTTCATTGCTCCTCCTTTTTACCTCTATTTTAAAATTATCTCAAAATCGGGCATATAAAATCCAGCTAAAGCTATTGCCCCAAAATAGCGATAGAAATCCAATAATTGGTATAAACATTTGAAAATTAAGTATTTTTTGCTGTCATTACGAGCATCCGAAGGATGCGAAGCAATCTCTCCGTTTGCCTTTTACGTCTCATGTCTTACTTTTTACGAATATTTAGAGATTGCTTCGGGCACTGCGTGCCCTCGCAATGACTGAATAGGGGACTCACTCTTCGCAATGAAGGCATGGTAAATGCCTTACAATTAGAAAGTCAGTTATGTCCTTGCAATGACACTCTTTCTCGTCATTGCGAGCCTGCCTTCAGGCAGGGGTGGCAATCTCTCCGTTGCAAAAAGAAGGCTGATTGCTTCGGGCACTGCGTGCCCTCGCAATGACTTAATGAGGGAGTCTGTCGCAAGCCAAAGGCATTGTGACTTTTCGCAATGAGGAAAAGTATTCACAATGACACTTGAGAATGGCGCAATTTAGGTTATAATAATCTATGCAATTGAGAGAAATTGCATATGAAATTGTAAAGATTCTCACACAGAAAGAAAAAACTCTTGCAGTTGCAGAATCCTGCACAGGAGGATTGATTAGCTCCACTATTACCGATGTGCCTGGTGCAAGTAAAGTTTTTCTTTGTGGACTTGTCACATATGCCACGGAAATGAAAAAAATAATTTTAGGCATTGAGGATAAAGTTTTCTCCTTTGGAGTAATTTCTCCTGAAATGGCAAAAAATATGGCTGAAGCAACTAAAAAAATTACATCCGCAGATTACACAATTGCTACCACAGGCAATCTTGGACCGTCTTCAATGGAAGGAAAGCCTGTAGGACTTGTTTATATTGCAGTTGCAACAGAGAAAGATACCTTTGTGAAAGAGCTAATTTTAAAAGGCGACAGAATTCAAAATAAAAAAGATACAACTGCTGAAGCATTAAAATTTTGTCTGGAGGTAATAAAATGAAAGAAATTCCTGAGGAAGTAAAGCAAGAAATAGAAAGACTTGTTAAGGAAATAAATTATCACAATTACAGATACTATGTTTTAGACAGTCCTGTGATCTCAGATGAAGAATACGATATGATGCTCCGAAGGCTGAGAGAACTTGAGGAAAAATGGGGTTATCTTCTCCCTGACTCTCCAACTCAGAGAGTTGGAGCACCGCCTTCAGAAAAGTTTGAAAAAGTTCCACATCGTGAACCTATGCTTTCATTGGATAATGCTTTCTCCTACGAGGAACTCAGAGAATTTGATGCAAGAGTAAAAAGGCTTCTTGGAACAACCAATGAGATTGAGTATACTGTTGAGCCAAAATATGATGGTTTAGCTGTTGAGCTTTCATATAAAAATGGATTTTTACATAAAGCATCTACAAGGGGGGATGGTTATGTTGGAGAGGATATTACAGCGAATATTAAAACGATTAAATCCATTCCTTTAAGAATTGAGGGAGTTGATGTAATCCCAGAAGAAATTGACATTCGTGGTGAAGTTTATATGAATATTGACGAATTTGAGCGAATAAATAAAGAGAGAATAGAAAAGGGTGAACCTGTTTTTGCAAATCCAAGAAATGCTGCATCGGGCTCTGTGCGTCAACTTGACCCATCTGTAACGGCAAGTAGAAAACTTCACATGGCATGTTATGGATTAGGATATGTAAAGGGAATTGAATTTAAAACACAATATGAAGTAATTGAGTGGCTAAGGCAGGCAAGATTTCCTGTCCCAGTTTTTATAAAAGTTGCAGAAGGAATTGAGGAAGTAATCAAAGCTATAGATGAATTTGCTAAAACAAGAGAAACTCTTCCCTTTGAGACAGATGGAGCAGTTATTAAAGTAAACAGCTTTGAACTACAGCGAAGACTTGGAACTAAGACAAGAGAACCCCGCTGGGCAATTGCATACAAATATCCAGCCCATCAGGGAATTACAAAGCTTGTTGATGTTTTGGCAAGTGTTGGAAGAACAGGCGTTATAACACCTGTTGCAATTCTTGAGCCTGTGCAGATAGGAGGTGTAACAGTATCAAGGTCAACGCTTCATAACTGGGATGAAGTTGAGAGAAAGGACATCAGAATAGGAGATTATGTGATTGTTGAAAGGGCAGGTGAAGTAATTCCTCATATCATAGGAGTTGTTGTTGACAGAAGAACAGGACAAGAAAAAAAGGTAAAAGCTCCTGAACACTGTCCTGTATGCGGCTCTAAGACTGTAAGGGAAACCGGAGAGGTTGCTGTAAAATGCATTAACTTTAATTGTCCAGCTCAGGTTGAGGAACGAATAAAACATTTTGCATCTCGTAGGGCAATGAATATAGAAGGACTTGGAGATAAAACAGTTGAACTATTGCACAAGCGTGGTCTTATAAAAAGTTTTGTTGACCTTTATAAATTAAAAAAAGAACAGCTCAAAGGACTTCCCGGGTTTGCTGAACTTGCATCAAAAAATCTAATTAATGCAATTGAAAAGAGCAAGAAAACAACACTATCAAGATTTTTATATGCATTGGGAATTAGTCAGGTGGGTGAATATGCTGCGAAGCTTCTTGCACAAAACTTTAAATCCCTTGAAGATTTGTATTATGTGAAGGCAGAAAAATTAACTCAAATCCCACAAATTGGTGAAAAAACAGCTAAGGCTATAGAGCAATTTTTTAATAACGAAGAAAATCTTAAGGCAATTGAGGAGTTAAAGGCTTTAGGACTTCATGTGGAAAATATAGATTATGAAAAGGAAAAGACTTCTCAGCCACTCACTGGTTTAACTTTTGTGATTACAGGAACACTTCCAAAGCCAAGAAATGATGTTAAAGAAATGATAGAGCAGGCTGGCGGAAAGGTCTCTTCTTCTGTTTCAAAACAAACAAACTATCTCATTGTTGGTGAAGAGCCGGGAAGCAAACTTGCAAAAGCCCAAAGTTTAGGTGTCAAGATAATTAGCTATGAAGAACTTTTAAAGATGTTAAGTGTATAATGCCTAATTTTAGCTATTTTAGAAAAGTTTTTTTACCCTTTTATTGCGAATATAGTGAGGCAAAATCATTTGAGATTGCTTCGCTTCGCTCGCAATGACGGAAAGGAGGATAGCCTGTGGCAAGCCGAAGGTGTGGCTATCTCGCAGTGACTGAAAGGAGAGTGCCTCGCAAAGACTTACAAAGGGTCATTGAGAGCCTGCCGAAAGGCAGGCATGGCAATCTCTCGTCCTTTAAGCCCCATCCTGTCATTGCGAGGCATCCGTTAGGATGCCGAAACAATCTCATTCCTTATTGAAAGGAAAAAAGACGAGATTGCTTCGCTTCGCTCGCAATGACAGGGGGAGAGAATACCTCTCAATGACAGAGAAGAAGGTAATGACAAGAAAAGAGCTATTAACGCTGAAGAAGGAAAAGAAACGACTTTTGAAAATCGCATAATACAATAAAAATTTGGAGAGGCTCTTTGTATCATATTAATCTAATCTGGATAGGAAAAACAAAGGCAAAGTTTATAAAAGATGGACTGGAACATTATTTTAAACTTTTAAGTCCCTTTTCAAAAATAAACATTAAGGAACTAAAAGAAGGAGCAGGAAGAGTTGAGAAGGTTATTGAGGAGGAGTCAAAAAATATCCTTAATACAGTGCATGGTGAATTCATCCTGCTTCACAGAGAAGGTATGATGCTTGACTCGTTAGAATTCGCTAAATTAATAAAAGATAAAGCAAATCATCAGTTTGTCATAGGAGGTGTATACGGAGTTAATGAGGAGGTCTGGAAGAAATCATCTTTCAGGCTTTCAATGTCTAAAATGACCTTTACCCATGAAATGAGCAGGCTAATTCTTCTGGAGCAACTATACAGAGCAATGACTATCATTCACAACAGGAAATATCATTATTGATTTTTCTTTTCGTTTTCTTTTTCCTTGTCCTCTTTTCTCTTTAGCATTTCAGCCATTTCTTCAAGCTTTTTCATAACAAGATAATTTATCGTTCCTTCTGGATAAGTTCCATCTGGCTGAAGTTCTCCTGCCTTCATATCAGTTAGAATTTCTAAACCTTCCTCAGCATTCTCAATTGCATAGATGTGAAACTTTCCTTCATCAATTGCTCTTTGAATCTCTTCTTTGAGCATTAGATGCTTGATATTTCTCTTTGGAATAATGACTCCATGGCTTCCGTCAAGTCCACGAATTTTGCATAATTCAAAGAATCCCTCTATTTTTTCATTAATACCACCAACTGGCTGAACCTCGCCCCTCTGATCCATTGAACCTGTTACTGCAAAACTCTGTTTTAAAGGCACACCTGAAATACTGCTTAAAATCGCATAAAGCTCTGCGCATGTTGCGCTGTCGCCTTCTACCATTTCATAAAGCTGTTCAAATGTAAGGGAAGCACTAAGGCTTATTGGTTTATTTATGGCATATTTGCTCCACAGGTAGCTGGATAGAATCATTACCGCCTTTTCATGAATTTTCCCAGACATCTTTGTTTCTCGTTCAATGTTGACAATGCCTGCTTTGCCTAAATATGTCCTTGCAGTTATTCTGGAAGGTTTACCAAAGCTATAATCTCCGAGGTCAAGAACCGCAAGTCCGTTGACTTGTCCGACTTTACTGCCTGAAGTCTCTACTATTAATACATCCTCAAGAATAAGTTCTCGGATTTTCTCTTCAATGCTTGCTGTTCTGTAAACTCTTTGCTCAAGTGCTTTTATTACATCTTCTGCTTCTACTAAATTTTTGCCGTGCTTTTTTGCCCAATAATGCGATTCTCTTATTATGTCTGCAATTATGTTAAATTGGGTTGATAGTTTTTCCTGATGCTCAGCAAGCCTTGAGCCATACTCAATAATTTTTGCCACTGCGGAGCGATAAAATGGAAGAAGTCCCTCTTCTTTCTGACAGAGCGTTATGAATTGGGCATATTTGTTAATATTTTCCTCGTTTCTTGGCATTCTTGTATCAAAGTCTGCCTTTACTTTAAATAACTCCTTAAATTCTTCGTCATAGTTATAGAGTAGATAATAAAGAAAGGGAGTCCCTGTAAGTATTACTTTTACATTTAGAGGAATTGGCTCTGGTCTTAAAGTTGATGTTGTTATTAATCTGTATTGTTCCCAGACATCCTCAATTCTAATCTCTTTCCCTCTTAATGCTCTTTTTAATGCATCGTAGGAAAATAAATTTTTCAAAAGTGCAAGAGCGTCAATGACAATGTATCCACCGTTTGCTCTGTGAAGTGTTCCGGCTTTTATCATAGTAAAATCAGTAGTTGCCATTCCATACTGAATCTTATATTCTATGCTTCCAAAAAGATTAAAGTATGTTGGATTTGATTCATAAACAACAGGTGCTCCTTGAGTATTTGAATTATCAACCAAGATGTTAACACTGTATTTTACAAAGGAAGCTTCCTTTGGAATTTTCATAAAAGGAGGCATAGGTGGTGCTATTTCCTCTGTAATTTTGAAATCTTGAATATTATTTAGGATATCTTCTTTAACAGCGCTAAGATATTGAATAATTTTTTCATTAAAGGAATATTTCTTTTTCAAATCTTCTATTGGTTGGTCAATTACATCAAGGGCAATCTGACGCTCTAATTTGGTAAGCATTTCTTTCACGACTTTATCTGCTTCTCGCACAGCTCTTACAACGTCATCAAGTTTTTCCTGAAGAATTTTACCAAGCTCATCAAGTCTTTTCCTTGTTTCTGGATCAAGTGCCTGAAACTCCTCTTCTGTGAGAGGCTCTCCATCTCTTTTTATTGGAACAATTATTAAACCTGCAAGGGCTTTCCTTATTGCAAAGCCCTTTTTTCGGGCTTCCTCCTCAATAGCAGAAAACCACTCTTTTTGTTTCTGTTGAAAATCCTCTAAGATTTTATTTCTTTGCTTGTCATATTCCTTTGATTCAAAGGCTTTTGGAATTTCTATTTTTAGAGAATTTATGAGGTTTTCCATATCCTGCTGAAATTCCTTTGCTTTTCCAGAGGGCAGGGATACAGCAATTGGAGAGTCAGGTTTTTTAAAGTTGTAGAGGTAACACCAGTCGGGTGGAGTAGGTTCTTTTTTAGCCTTCTCAGAAAGCAAAGTTCTAATTGCACGCATCTTTCCAGTGCCTTGAATACCTAAGGCATATATATTAAAACCCTTTGCATTAAGATTTAAGCCAAAATCAAGAGATGCTATAGCTCTGTCTTGTCCAATAGTGCCTTGAAGAGGTGATATTTCAGCTGTGGTGTTGAAGCTAAATATATTTTCATCGCAACTTTTATAAATATCCTTTGATGTAAGCTTTATCATCCAGCCCTCCTTTTTTTCTATTATTATATCAGATATTTACAGCCTTTGTTTCTACCATTTAAAAAAGATTTATATCTATATTGAGCGATTTTTAGTTAGCCTACCATAGCAAGCCTTCCATCGGGCAGGTTTGCAAACTCATGAAAAGAGATATCGCATGGCTTCGCTCGCAATGATCATTAAGTCCGCAAGGACGCCTTTCTCATTATTGCGAGGCAGATCAGAGGGCTGTCGAAACAATCTATAGAAAGATATGCACTTTTTATAAATTAATGTTTTTAAGGGCGTCTTTTACGAAGGATTTTTTTATTGTTTGAGAGTTTTTTAAGTATGCAACCATTAATGCCCTTGAACATATAAGATTGGCAACTCTTGGAATTCCTTTTGATTTTTTGTAAATAAGTTTTAATGCTCCCTTTTCAAAATTGATTGAGCTGTTTCCTGCTTTTCTGAGTTTGAAATAAATGAAATCTCTCATTTCATCCTTTGTAAGGGGTCGCAAATTAACTCTTAATGTAATTCTTTGATTTATTTGCGAATTTTTCTCGGTTTTTAAAATATTCAAAAAAAAGGGTTGTGCAAGCATAAGAATTTTCAAAAGTTTTTCTCCGTTTTCTTCAAGATTTGAAAGATGTTTAATTTCATTTAAAGTATCCTCAGGTAAGTCCTGAGCCTCATCAATGATTAAAAGTGTAGCTAATTTATTTTCTTGATTCTCACAAAGAGTCTGCTTAATATATTCATAAATCTCTACCTTTGTACTTAATGGTTTGTCAATTTTTAAATCTTTCATTATTACATCCAGAAGTTCTGTTGGTGATATGGCGGGATTGAAAATTAAAATTGGATGAACATTTGCTTCTTTTTCCAGTAAATGTTCAAGAATCTTTTTTACAAGAAGCGTTTTACCTATCCCGGGCTGTCCAGTTACAAGCATCATTGACTCAGATGAGCTAAGCATGTATTTAACAGTATCAATGACTTCTTGATGAATTTCTGTTGGATAAAAAAGTGCTGGTTCTGGATTTATGCTAAATGGATCCTTTTTAAGGTTGAAAAATTCTAAATGTTCCATAACTACATTTGCCAAAGCTTTGATATCAGGTCATAAAGAGGTATAAACAAGCTAATCATAACTAATGCAAAAAACAGTCCCAACACTGCAATCATAACAGGCTCAATTACTTTTCCAAGTCTTGTTGCAAACTCCTGCATTCTTGAAATGTAGTATTGCGACAAGAAGTTTAACTGCTCTTCAAGATTACCAGCGGTTTCTCCAACATCAATCATTCTAATGACCATAGGTGGAAAAATTGGCTCTTTTCTAAAAGAATTAGCTATACCCTCACCTAAAACAATTCTTTCTT
>JBEPZQ010000012.1:12044-18643 GCA_041640755.1 Thermodesulfovibrio sp.
TTTCAATAGCCTCTGCCATCAAGATATTTCCCACTGCTTCCTTTGTTCTATCCAATGTTTGGTCAATAGGTACTCCTGCTCCAAAAAGAATTCTCATTTGTTCGCAAAAAATTGCAACTGCTCTGTTATATGAAATGTTTTTAATGATTGGCAATTTAAAACTGAGGATATCCCTTAATCTTTTAAGACGAGGATGCTTTTTTGAGAATTTAAAAGCAAAAAAAATCAATAAAATAAGCACAGGGATTAGATAGTAGTATTTTAATAGAAGCTGTCCTGTGTCTGCGAGTAATCTTGTAATAAATGGTATTTTTACTCCCATATCTTTCATGGCATTAATAACTTTTGGAAGCACATAAATCATCCAGAAAATCATTGCCAGAAGAGTAAAAGTTGTTGCAAAGGCTGGATAAATAAGAGCTCTCTTTATTGCAGTTTTAAGCTCAAGAATTCTTTTAAAGTGCTCTGCAATGTCTTCAAAGGATTTTTCAAGTCTACCTGTTTCCTCACCAATTCTTACAAGATTGTAAAATATTGGAGGAAAAACATCTTTGTAAGTTGCGAATGCCTCACTCAAAGACATTCCTTTTTCAACCATTTCCTTGATATCTATGATTATACTTTTAAGTGTCTTTTTTTGTAAGTTTTCAGCAATATCAGAAAGAGCAACAGTGATTGGAAGTCCAGCTTTAATCATAACTGAGAGATTTGAGGCTATTTCTACAAGGTCCTCATCCTTTGCTCTTGTTTTTCTGGTAAAAAGCAACAATATTGGAGAGAAGGCAGAAGAAATTCTCATAAAGCTTGTTAAATACAGCTCCCTGATGGTCAAAATTCGGATAGCCTCCGCCTCAGAGTCCGCCTTAATAAATCCGTTAACTGTTTTGCCCTCAGGTGTGAGCCCTCTGTAGAAGAAAAAATAGCTCATCCGACTATCCTTTCAAGCTCCTCTAAAGTTGTCAGTCCTTGAGCTATCTTTTTCAATCCATCAATTTTTATCGGAATCATACCATTTTTCATCGCAGCCATTTGAAGTTCACTTATTGAAGCCTGAGCATATATTAAATCCCTTATTTCATCATTAACAACCAAAAGCTCTCCAACTGCCATTCTTCCAATATAGCCAGAAAAATTACAAAGAGCACAACCATTGCCGAAAGCTATCTCTCCTATCTCAATGTCATGTTGCTTGAATATTTTTAACTCCCTCTCATTGGGCTCTCTTTTATCCTTACAATAGGGACAAATTTTTCTTACCAGTCTCTGACTAAGCACGCCAAGCAAAGAAGTGCTGAGCATGAACCTGTCTATCCCGAGATCAAAAAGCCTTGCTATACTTGTTACTGCTTCGTTGGTATGAAGTGTACTCAGCACAAGATGTCCAGTAATAGATGCTCTTATTGCAATTTGAGCAGTTTCTTCGTCCCTAATCTCTCCTAAAAGTATGATATCAGGATCATGTCTCATAAAGTTTCTTCCGGCTAATTTAAAATCATAATTTATTCTCTCGTTGACCTGACTTTGCTTTACAAAACTAAGTCTGTACTCAACTGGATCTTCAATTGTTACAACAGCTCTTTTAATTCTTGGAACTTCCCTTAAAAGCGCGTAAAGTGTTGTGCTTTTACCAGAGCCTGTTGGACCAACCACTATGATAATGCCATGTGGTTTTCTTATAAGTTCCTTGAGCACAGCAACAAGCTCTTCTGTGAAACCCAACCTTCTCAAAGAATATGTAAGCTGAGAGCCACCAAAGAGAATTCTCATTACAACTGACTCTCCTTCAATTGTTGGAATGGTTGACACTCTCACTTCAAAGTTTCTTCCAAAAATGGAATAGACAAATGAGCCATCCTGAGGAATTCTTTGCTCCGCGATGTCAAGTTTTGAAAGAATTTTTATCCTTGTCACTACTGGACTATGCAATGCTCTATGCAGTGCATAACCATACTGAAGTATTCCATCAACCCTGTACATAACAGATAAAACTCCACTTGTCATCATAATGTGAATATCAGTTGCACCTCTTCTTATACCCTCTGCCAAAATTGCCTCAACAAGGGTTGGAATGAATTCTGCTGGAACTGTTCCAGTATTTAAAACATTTTTATTGACTGTTTCCACTGTTAAATCTGTTGGATTTTCAATAAAGTAATAGGCTTTTTCAATTGTGTCATAGAATCCCTCTTTATCTGTGAGATATGCTTTCACTTTTTTCCTAAAAATGCTTTTCGCTGTATCAATAGCAAATAAGTTTGCTGGATCAATGATTGCAATGGAAACAAACTCTTCGTCTTCCCTTAAGGGCAAAAAACTGGCTCGCAAAACGGTGTCTTTGGAAACTTTCTTTATAAGTGCTTCTGGAATGTTAAAAAGCCTTAAGTCCACATACTCAAATCTCTGCTGAATAGCAAGTATTTCTGCCAGTTCCTGATAGGTTATAAATCCGAGTCTGACAAGGCACTCACCAATCGCCTCACCCGTTAACTTTTGAACATTGAGTCCTATGTAAAGCTCTTCTTGGGTAATTATGTTTTGTGAAACTAAAAGGTCACCAAGTCTCATCTTATTAACCTCGGCTGAATAAGTATAACAAGCTCTGTTTTTGTCTCCCGCTTATCCCTTCCCTGAAATGCGTAACCAATTAAAGGAATATCGCCAAGAATTGGAGTCCTTCTGTCTTCAATTGATTCTTCCTTTTTGATAAGCCCTCCAATTATAACCACCTCGCCATTTTTAACCCTTACAGTTGTGCTTAGTTGCCTTAAATCAGCCGAAGGAAGCTGGATAACATAGTTTTGATTGCCAAAAGTTTTTTCATCTATTTTTAATAAATTAGAAATTATAGGTGTTATAGTAAGCAATATTTCTCCATTCTCATCAATGTATGGAACAATACCGATCATTATTCCTGAGAGGAGATTACTTGTCTCAATTGTATAAGAAATAGTAGGAGTATCACCAGTAGTTGTTGTAGTTTCCACTTTTGAGATAAATGATATATTTCTTCCAACTGTAAGAATTGATGTTTGCCCATTCATAATGCTAACTCTTGGATTGGAAAGAGTTCTAAGCTCACCAAAAGTTGACAGAGCCCTAATTAAAATACTGAAATCCTGTGTGCCAGATGTAATATATTCAAAACTTAAATCTGTATAAGGAGAGTTTTGAGGAATTACTTCTCTAAATCTTGAAGTACCCCCGCTTATTCCTGCCCTTACCCACTGCCTCATTGCAGTCCAATCAATTCCGTACTGGAAGTTATCTCCAAGAGTGACTTCAATAACCTTTGCTTCAATCAGTACTTGCCTTGCAAGTGTAGATTTTACTTTTTCAATATATTGGGAAATCTTCTCCATATTTCTCTTTGTTGCTGTTACCATGATTGTGCCTGTCATTCTATTTATTACATAGTTTTCTCTCGCTGGCTGTGAGAGAATAGGTGATATCTGTGGCTGTTGAGCTGAAGTTTGTTGTGTAGGAGTAGTAACTGTTTGGCTTCCTAATATTGATTGAATTGCCTTTTCAATTGCATCCCAGAATTTATAGGCAGTTGAGTCAGACTTTTCAGACTTTGTTATGTTTCCCTTAAGTTGAGTAGATGTACCTCCAGATGTGCCACCAGATGTACCTCCTGAGCTTGCTAAAGAACCAGTTACTCCCCCAAGAATATCTCCTCCTACATCAATGCTGTAGTCTTGCGACAAGGGAAGAAAACCAAGATTAAATATCCGAGTGTCAGTAGCCTTTACTATGAGAAGATTTTTTTCAATTTTGTAGAAATAATCAAGGGTGGAAAATATAGCATCTAAGGCATCAATAAGTTTAACTCTGTTTAAAATAATGGTTACAGGTGTATCTGGATTTACATCTTTTTCAAGAACAAGGTTTAAGCCAGCGTCTTTGCATATTACAAATAAAACATCCCTCAATGGGACTGCCCTTGCGTTTATTGATATTGTTTTTTTGCTTAAAGGAGAGATGTCTTCTGTAGCTATTTTAAATTCTGGTTCTGAGATTTTTATTTGCTCCTTTGGCGTTTCGGGCTCTGGTATTTTCGGAATTTGAACTTCCCTTTTTATATCCATGTAACTGCAACTTGCAACAAATATCAAAGCAAAAATTAATAATGCTCTGGCAATTTTATCCATCGCTCTGCTCCTTTATTGTCCCTTATTTTTATCTTGTCTGGATAAATTTTCAAAACTTTAAAATTATAAAACAATTGCCCCTCTCTTACAATTTCGTCATTGACAATTAAAAATCTATCTTTGCCAGAATAAACTAATTTTATCATTTCGGGAGTGATTTCTCCATAAATTGGAGAGCTCAATTTTTTAGTCTCAACTAAAAATGGATTTTTTATATCATACTTTACAGGTTCTCGTTTTTTTAACACCAGTTCCTCAACTGGAACATTTAAAACAGCATTTTGTTTTAATTCGGGGACTTTTAATTTTAATGCAATAATTGGAAAAGACAGAGAAATTATCGCTACTGCTATGGCTATTGTTTTTAATCTATCTTTCTTCATTTTTCTCGCCCCCATCTCGTCATTACGAGGTATTCCCCTTTGTCGTCATTGCGAGTGCACTCCTTGCGTCATTGCGAGCAAAGCGAAGCAATCTCTGAGATTGCCACGCAGTGGCTTCGCACTGTGCGCAATGAATCGCCCTCTATCCACCCATCAACCCCTTAATGTTTTATCAAACTCTGTTTTGGTAATGAAGCGGTAAAGTCTACTTCATATAAAAGCATCTCCTTATCCTTTTTGATTTTATAACTCTTTATAATCACCACAGGAGTTTGTGTATTTTCCAGCTTTTCTAAAATATCTAAAAATTCCTGAAAATTTATAGTCTGACTTTGAATTTTAATTGTATAGCTTTCCAATGTATCTGATCTTTCGGGATTAAACTCTATTTTCGCATTTTTATATATCCGCTGAAGTTTCTCAATAAGCTCAAGTATTTCAATTTTTGGATTTTCCGATACCTTTATTTCCTGCGATAATTTTTTCATTTCGCTAAAGGCAATACTAAATCTTTTTAGAAGCCTTTCTTTTTTTTCAAGATTGCTGCTTTCCTGTTCAACTGCTTTATGATAGCGATAAGCATAAATATTTATTGATAAAACAAGCATTGTGAGGGAAAAAACAAATAAAACAATTAAGAGAAGCCTTCTTATTTTATCCTCATATGCTCTCATTTTTTTCCAATTTCCAATGTAAACTCACCTTTTTTAACATCCCACGACTCTTTTAAAATTGATAACTCTTTAATTATTTCTGTCTTTATTTCATCAAATATCCTTTCCCTATCAGTCAAATTTTCCACATTCACAAAGCCTGTAATTTTTAAAATAGGATTAGCTTCTATTTTGCATTCAATTTTTTTAATTTCAATATTTTTTTTATCAGAGAATACAGAGGAATAGGCAAGTAAATGCCTTGAATCAGGAATTGAATACTTTTTATTTATAAGTTCAACATACGGTTTTAGTTGATTGTAGAGGCTCATATATTCATTGACAAGTCTATCATTTTGCTTATAAAGCATCTGTATCTCCTTTGATTTATAATCTATATCAGCTTTTTCATCAATCGTAGCTGTAATAAGAAATCCAAGAAAAACAAGCCCTGAGGTCAAAAAACCAGAAAGTAGCATTGCTGCTCTGGTGAGAAATTTCAATTTACTGTAAGATTTTTTGTAGTCTTCAGGTAGAATATTTTTGATTTTCAAATCCTTTTCAAATTTCTTTAACAAAAAGGGAATAAGATAATCTGACTCTACGCCCTTAATCTCTAAAAATTGATAATCAAGGTTGAGCCCCTCAAGGCGAGTTTCTTTTGTACCTAAAATAAAGACAACTTCTGGCTGAATTCTTAGATTCTGAATAGCATAAGCATTGGTCATATTAATCTGTGCAATGTCTTCATCTGTTATATTGGAAGATTCACCTTCAACTGCTCTGTAAAAAATGACTTGTCTGTTTTTTGCAATTAAATAGTGCCTCTTATTTCCTTCAAAAAATAGAAGAACAAAATTATTAGCTTTTTTCTCAATCTCATCGGCAACTTTTGTCAAAATTTCAATTGACGGATATAAAGCTCTTATAATGCATCCTGTAGGAATGAAATAATCAATGATTTTGTAAATATCCTTGTGATTAAAAATTGTGCAGAAAAACTGAGTTCCTGTCTCTGTAATTTCCACTTCGTATGTAAAGGAGAAATCCTGAAAGTCCTGAAATCTTTTTTTTATCTCATTTTTCACCATTGCACTTAAAAATCTTCTGTCCTTTTGTTTTTTGGGAGGAATTTTAATTGGAAGGGAAAAATTGAACAGACTTATATTCTCTATAAATACAGATACATCAATCTCTTTGACTTTATTTGCTTTAAGAATTCTGCAGATTTCATCGGGCAAAGCCTCATAGTATTTGTCACCAATAAGTATTTTTGCCGAATCTAACTCAAAGCTTATAAAAGCTCTTTTAGGCATTTGTATGAATTATAACATAAAATTATTGTTATTACTAAAGCCAAGTCACACTTTATTACTACATTAAAATGTCACATTTTATTTTAAGCTTCTCCT
>JBEPZQ010000013.1:0-8365 GCA_041640755.1 Thermodesulfovibrio sp.
AAATTATAACTCATTGATTTTAAAATTTTTTTATTCAAAAGTTGATGAAGTGGGGTCTAAGAAAATTTAGAGATTGCTTCGGGTGCTCAGGCACCCTCGCAATGACGGTGGACATAAAAGAAAACACCTCGCAATAACACCTCTCCGTCATCACGAGGCTTGCAAAGCAAGCCGAAGTGATCTCTCTTTGAGTGTAGAAGAAAAAGGCGAAATTGCTTCCTCGCAGAACCTGTCGTAAGCCAAAAGCATGGGAATCAATCATAATGACTATTAAGAATCTCTTAATTTTAAATGTAAACAAAGTTAAAGAAGAAGGGGAGCTTATAAGCCCCCCTCTTCATTTTTAACCAACTTTAGATTTGTCAGTAGATTTCTGAGCTAGATATTTGACGAAGGAAGAAGTTGTAGAGCCACCTCTTCCAACAAGTGTCCTTAGCACTGAGCCCCAGAATGCGACAGACTCGGAAACTCTTGGATTCTCTGCAAGCTTGTAAAGCTTGGGTGATTCCTTAAGAGCAAACACTACTCCAAGTCCTCCAAGGTCTGTCTCTCCGTAAATTGTCTTATATCCCTTTGCTTTAGCTTCTTTAATCAGTGCGTCTCTGTCGCCATACTTGATTGCCTGTGTTGGACAGGTTTTTGCACAGGCTGGCACAAGTCCTGCTTTTACTCTGTCAATGCAGAAGTGGCATTTGGCAATCTTGCCCTTTCCACCCTGATCATATCTTGGTATGTCAAAGGGACAAGCGGATTTACAGGCATGACAGGCTATGCATTTGTTCTTATCGTAATAAACTGCACCAGTGTCTTTGTCTTTAATCAGGGCTCCCACAGGACATATCTGAACACAGGCAGGCTCTCCACAGTGCATACATCTGTGGCTTACAAATAGCCACTTTACTCCCTTCGGATCAGAGACTTCTATGAATTTGATTCTGTTAAAGTTGTTGGCATCTAAATCAGGTGGGTTTTCATAGGTTCCATAGTTTTTTGTCTGTGATGCTGGAAGCTGATTCCACTGCTTGCAGGCAACCTGACAGGCTCTGCATCCT
Source organism: Thermodesulfovibrio sp. (assembly GCA_041640755.1). Lineage (GTDB taxonomy): Bacteria > Nitrospirota > Thermodesulfovibrionia > Thermodesulfovibrionales > Thermodesulfovibrionaceae > Thermodesulfovibrio. The sequence goes on from JBEPZQ010000013.1 coordinate 1,053, forward strand.
ATACATAAATCAGGAGTTATTAATAATCCTTTCCTTGCCATTTTTCGCCTCCTATGCCTTCTCTATGTTTACCATGAAAGCCTTGCTTTCAGGGATCATAGTGTTTGGATCACCAATAGATGGTACAAGAATATTGGCACTGTCACCGCCTGAGCCATCTTCTGGGAATCTCCATCCGAAATGCCAGGGCAATCCTACCTGATGAATGGTTGTTCCTTTTATCTTGAAGGGTTTGAATCTGTCAGTAACTATCGCTATTGCCCATAATTTACCTCTTGCTGAAGATACAATCACTTTGTCTCCACTCTTTATACCCTTTTCCTTGGCAAGCTCTGTCCCTATCTCAACAAAAACCTGCGGTTGCATCTCCCGGAGCCAGTCAGTATGACGGGTCATTACACCTGTCTGCCAGTGTTCTGTTACACGATAGGTTGTTGCTACATAGGGATATCTTGTATCACAATAAACAAAAGCATCATCAGGAGTATCAAACATCTTAACAGTAGGATTTATTCTGTGCTTCTTGTAGAGAGGATTCTCCTGGAATGGACACTCAAGTGGCTCATAATGGGCAGGGAAAGGTCCATCAGCCATGCCAGGTCCAAAGATGGCTCCAACTCCAAGAGGCTTCATGATAAATGGAAGTTTTCCACCTTCAAGAGCAAGTGGTGGAGCTGGTCCGTCAGGGACATCTCCTACCCATTTTTTATTGGCTGAATCCCATTTTATTACTGCTCTCTGAGGATCCCATGGATTACCCTGAGGGTCAACACTTGCACGGTTATAAATGATTCTTCTGTTTAATGGCCATGACCATGCCCAGTTGGGGAAGAGTCCCAGTCCTGTTGGGTCTTCCTTTCCTCTTCTTGCCATCATGTTGCCTGCATCGGTGTAACAGCCACAGTATATCCAGTTACCACAGGCTGTGCTTCCGTCGTCCCTTAATAGAACAAAGCTTGGCACCTGCTGTCCTTTTTTGTAAGCTTTCTTGTCAATAGGATGTTCAGTAATATCCTGTGTGAAGTATCCATTTATCTCTTTGGCTACCCTGTGAACATCAATGTGTTTTACTTTGCCATTTTTGTCCTTCTCTCCGTAATCCCATGTTAAATTAAGTATTGGCTCAGGAAATGCTCCCTTTTCCTTTTCATAAAGCTTCTTTACCGCAAAGTAAAGATCATTTATTATCTCTGCATCAGGCCTGCATTTTCCAGGTGGATTTACAGCCTTGTATCTCCACTGGGCTATTCTTCCTGAATTAGTTATGCTTCCTTCTTTTTCTACTGAGGCTGCACAGGGCAGGAAGAATACCTCTGTCTTTATCTTCTTCGGATCCATGCCTGGTCCTTTCCAGAAAGAAGCTGTCTCATTGTCCCAGAGATTTACACATACAAGCCATTCAAGATTGGCAAGGGCTTTTCTTGTTTTGTTTGAGTTCGCCCCTGAACAGGCTGGATTCTGTCCCCAGGCAAAAAATCCTTTTATTTTTCCTTTGTACATCTGGTCAAACAACATCAACCATGAACAGTTCTGAGTGTCATCTCTCTTTGGCAGATAGCTGTAACAGAAGTCATTTTCCTTTGTAGCTTTATCACCATAAAGAGCCTTTAAATAACTTACGATATATTTTGGTCTATTTGACCACCAGTTTACGCTCTTTGGTTCCTTTGTCTTTGGTGTGTATTTTTCAATGTATGTCTTAAGATCCACATCACTTGCCACAGGTGTTGGATTGTATCCTGTTAAAATATGGAAAAGAAGTCCTGCATCAGTGGAACCCTGGACATTAGACTCACCTCTTAGGGCATTCACACCACCACCAGCCATTCCAACATTGCCAAGCAGGAGCTGAATTATTGCCATAGTTCTTATGTTCTGGGCTCCAACTGTGTGCTGGGTCCATCCCATTGCATAGCATTCTGTCATTACCTTATCAGGCTTTCCTGTTGAGGCAAGTATCTTGTAAGCCTCTTCAATCTTATCCTTCGGTGCACCTGTTATATCTGAGACTGTATCTATGGTGTATCTTCTATATTGCTTCTTAAGAAGCTGAAACACACAGTTTGGGTCCTGAAGGGTTGGATCCTTCTTTGGAACTCCATTTTCATCAAGCTGAAATTTCCAGGTTGCTTTGTCATAGGCTCTCTTTTTGGGATCATATCCTGAAAACTCTCCATCAAGATCCTCGGTGGTCTTAAAGTTTGGATCAACTAAATAGGAAGCATCGGTGTAGTTTATTACATAGTCTTTGAAATAGAGGTTGTTGTCGATTATGTACTTTACTAATCCACCAAGAAATACTATGTCTGTTCCTGAACGAATCGGAACATACAGATCTGCCTTGGCTGCTGTTGTAGTAAATCTTGGATCAACTACCACAAGTTTAGCACCTCTTGTCTCCTTTGCCTTCATAATCCATTTCATTGAGACAGGATGATTAGAGGCTGGGTTGCCACCCATAACAAGAATTACATCTGCATTTTTAAGATCATTGTATTGGTTTGTCATTGCTCCTCTACCGAACGACTCTGCCAGAGCCGCTACTGTAGGAGAATGTCATATTCGAGCCTGATGTTCAATATATACAAGCCCCCAGGAACGTATAAGTTTCTGAAGAATATAACACTCTTCGTTGTCTAAGGCTGCAGAGCCAATATGAGCAATTGCATCAACTCTGTTTACCACCTGCCCTTTCTCATTCTTAGTTATAAAGTACTTATCTCTTGTTTTTTTAACCAAACGAGCAATTTTGTTAATTGCCTCTTCCCAGCTTATCTTTTTCCACTCTGTTGCTCCTGGTGCACGATAAAGTGGCTCTGTCACTCTGTAAGGGTTATTAGCCATCTGATAGATGGATGAACCCTTTGGACAGAGTGTTCCTTCGTTGATAGGACTGTCAGGATCGCCCTCTGTGTTGATTACCTTTCCATCCTTAACTGATACAATAATACTGCATCCGACTGAACAGTAAGGACAAACAGTTGTTGTCTCTTTTGCACCCTTTGTTCTTAGCTCTGCTGCGTATGCCTTTGCTGGCTCTAAATTGAGCCCCAATGAGCTAAGAAGCAAGGCACCACCAGAGATCTTCAAGAAACTTCGTCTGGTAAGATCCATAAACTACCTCCTCTTCGGTATTTTTTAATAAAAATGGGATAGAGTTGAGACTCCAAGTCTCAACTCTATCCCCTTGTCCGATTAAACTTCTCAGGGGGCTGTATGGAAATTTTAATCGGCACATCTATTATATTCATTAAGCAAAATTTATACCTTAGACTATCAGAATAATTAACAGAGAAAAATCAAAGAATTAAGTAAAAACGACAAAAAAGGTGGATGCAAAAAATTTTGCACACAAAGAAATTGTAAAAAATTTTTTAATATCTTTAAAGAGGGCATTCAGCCCCCTTATTTTTATCCCTTCGTTGACTTTGCTAAGTATTTTACGAAGGAAGAAGTTGTAGAGCCATCTCTTCCAACAAGTGTCCTTAACACTGAACCCCAGAATGCAACAGACTCTGATATCTTCGGATTCTCTGCAAGTTTATATAGCTTCGGTGATTCCTTAAGCGCAAACACTACTCCCAATCCTCCAAGGTCTGTCTCTCCATACAGCTTGTATCCCTTTGCCTTTGCCTCCTTTATCAATGCATCCCTGTCTCCATACTTAATCGCTCCTGTCGGACATGTCTTCGCACATGCTGGTGTCAGTCCTGCCTTTACCCTGTCTATGCAAAGATGACACTTCGCTATCTTGCCCTTCCCTCCTTGGTCATATCTCGGGATGTTAAACGGACAAGCTTCCTTACAGGCATGACAGGCTATACACTTATTCTTGTCATAATACACTATTCCTGTATCCTTATCCTTCATTAACGCTCCAACAGGACATATCTGTACACAGGCTGGCTCTCCACAGTGCATACATCTGTGGCTTACAAATAACCACTTGAACTGCCCCTTAGAGTCCTTTGTCTCTATAAACCTTATCCTATTAAAGTTATTAGCATCCAAATCAGGTGGATTCTCAAATGTTCCCATCTGCTTTGTCTTTGATGCAGGTAGCTGATTCCATTGCTTGCATGCTACCTGACATGCCCTACATCCTACGCATATATCTGGTGTTATTAATAATCCTTTCCTTGCCATCTTCAGCCTCCTATGCCTTCTCTATGTTCACCATGAATGCCTTTGTCTCAGGTATCATGGTGTTTGCGTCACCTACTGTGGGTGTAAGGAGGTTTGCACTGTCACCGCCTGAGCCATCTTCTGGGAATCTCCATCCGAAATGCCAAGGCAGTCCAATTTGATGGATAGTCATACCCATTACCTTTAAAGGTTGCCATCTTTCAGTAACTATGGCAATAGCCCAGACTTTTCCTCTTGCTGAGGAAACAATTACTTTGTCTCCGCTCTTAATTCCTTTTTCTTTCGCCAGAACAGGGTCTATTTCCACCCATACCTGTGGCTGCAGTTCTCTTAGCCAGTCAGTATGTCTTGTCATAACTCCAGTCTGCCAGTGCTCTGTAGCTCTGAAGGTAGTTGCCATGTATGGATATCTCTGATCACAGTAAACAAAAATGTCCTCTTCAGTTCCTGTAAACAACTTAGAAGCAGGATTAAATCTTGCATTCTTATTTTTATAGAGCGGATTCTCTGGGAATGGACACTCAAGGGGCTCATAATGTGTTGGGAATGGTCCATCTGCCATTCCTGCTCCAAATATTGTTCCTACTCCTGTTGGTTTCATTATGAATGGTAACTTTCCTCCCTCCAGTGCAAGTGGTGGCGCTGGTCCATCAGGCACATCTCCTAACCACTTCTTCGCTACAGGATCCCACTTCAATATCGCTCTCTTTGGATCCCATGGATTTCCCTGCGGATCACAGCTCGCTCTGTTGTAAAGTATTCTTCTGTTTACTGGCCAACACCATGCCCAGTTCGGATATAGTCCAAGCCCTGTAGGATCCTCTTTCCCTCTCCTTGCCATCATGTTTCCTGCATCTGTGTAGCTTCCACAATACAGCCAGTTTCCACATGCTGTCCTTCCATCTGCTAAAAGATATACAAAGGATGGTACCTGCTGTCCCTTCTTGTAAGACTTCTTATCTATTGGATGCTCAGGCACATCTTCTGTAAAGTATCCGTTTATTGCCTTAGCTACTTTATGAATATCTACATGTTTGATCTTGCCGTTCTTGTCCTTCTCTCCATAATTCCAAGTTAAATTTATAATTGGCTCTGGGAATGCTCCCTTTTCTTTCTCATAGAGCTTCTTTACTCTCCAGTAAAGCTCGTTCATTATCTCGGCATCAGACATGCATTTTCCGGGTGGTTCAACCGCTTTATATCTCCATTGTGCCCATCTTCCTGAGTTTGTTATGCTTCCTTCTTTTTCAACAAATGATGCACATGGCAGTAAAAATACTTCTGTCTTAATCTTCTTTGGATCCATTCCAGGTCCACGCCAGAAGGATGAGGTCTCAATATCCCAAAGATTTACGCATACGAGCCAGTCTAATTTTGCCAAAGCTTTTCTTACCTTAGTTGCATTTGATGAACTACATGCGGGATTCTGTCCCCATGCAAAGAAACCTTTTATCTTTCCCTTATACATCTGGTCAAAAATCATGAGCCATGAACAGTTCTGATCATCATCTCTTTTTGGCAGATAACTGTAGCAGAAATCATTCTCCTTTGTTGCCTTATCTCCATAAAGCTCTTTTAGGTAGCTAACTATGTATTTTGGTCTGTTCTGCCACCAGTTAACACTTTTTGGATCCTTTGTCTTTGGTGTGTATTTTTCAATGTATGTCTTAAGGTCAACATCTGATGCTACTGGTGTTGGATTGTAACCAGTTAATATGTGGAAAAGTAGTCCATGGTCAGTTGAACACTGCACATTACCCTCTCCTCTTTGCGCATTAATACCTCCACCTGCCATACCAACATTTCCAAGTAAAAGCTGAACGATTGCGAATGTTCTTATGTACTGCGTTCCTACTGTATGTTGAGTCCATCCCATTGCATATGAAACTGTACAAACTTTATCGGGTTTTCCACAGGAGCCGAGAAGTTTATAAGCCTCTTCAATTTTATCCTTTGGAGCACCTGTAATGTTTGAGACTGTGTCTATTGTATATCTTTGAAATTGCTTTTTTAGAAGTTGGAATACGCAGTTTGGATCCTGCAGAGTTAAATCTTTCTTTGGAATTCCATTTTCATCAAGTTGATACTTCCATGTGGACTTATCATAGGCTCTCTTCTTTTCATCGTATCCTGAAAATACTCCATCAAGGTCTTCAGCTGTCTTAAAGTTAGGATCAACGAGAAAAGGAGCATCAGTGTAATTAATAACATAATCCTTGAAATAAAGATTATTGTCAATTATGTATTTGATAAGTCCACCAAGAAATGCAATATCTGTTCCGATTCTTATAGGCACATAAAGGTCTGCAACAGCTGCTGTTCTTGTAAATCTTGGATCCACCACAATAAGTTTTGCACCCCTCTGCTCCTTTGCCTTCATTATCCATTTCATAGAGATAGGATGATTCTCAGCTGTGTTACCACCCATGTTAAGAATTACATCTGAGTTTCTAAAATCAATCCAATGATTGGTCATTGCTCCTCTACCAAACGACTCTGCCAATGCAGGAACACTGGGAGAATGGCATATACGAGCTTGATGTTCAATATAGACAAGTCCCCATGAACGCATCAATTTCTGAAGCATATAGCATTCCTCATTATCAAGGGCAGCTGAACCAACATGGGCAATTGCATCAACTCTGTTTACAACTTGTCCTTTTGCATTCTTTGTGATGAAATATTTGTCCCTCGTCTTCTTAACAAGCTTTGCTATTCTGTCCAAAGCCTCATCCCATGAAATCTTCTTCCACTGAGTTGCCCCGGCTGGACGATATAATGGCTCAGTTACACGATAAGGATTGTTTGTTCCAACAATCTGATATACTGACGAACCTTTTGGACAAAGTGCTCCTTCATTGATTGGTGAATCTGGATCACCTTCAGTGTTAATGACTTTCCCTTCCTTTACAGATACAACGATACTGCAACCAACGCCGCAGTAAGGACAAATGGTAGTTGTCTCCTTAGCTCCCTTAATTTTCAGCTCCTGCGCATATGCCTTTGCGGGCTCTAAATTAAGACCAAGGGAGCTGAGAAAGAGAGCACCACCTGAAAGCTTCAGAAAACTTCGTCTCGTAAGCTCCATAAACTACCTCCATTAAAGATTTTTACGATAGTTTATATAAACAAAATCTATGCCAAGAATAGATTTATTGAAAATATAG
>JBEPZQ010000013.1:8375-12599 GCA_041640755.1 Thermodesulfovibrio sp.
ATAGAAAATTTCAATGTAAAGGTATGCAAAAATTTTTGCAGTGTTTTTATATGTAAAAATTTTTGAAAGGGATTATGAATGAGATTAATTTTTTTGTATCTTGTATCTTTGAATCCTGTAATTTAAGGCTTGCCGGGTAATTCCAAGAAATGATGCTGCTATGCCCTGATTTCCCTTTGCTCTTCTTAATGCCTCTTCTATTAAAATTTTTTCTATCTCTTTCAATGTCGGTAGTTTGTCTGGGAATCTCATTTGAATGTAGAATTTAACTATTTCACTCTTTAGTTCTCTATCAACAGAATTGCTAATATCTATCATATCTTTAAAAATTTCTAAGGACAAAATAGGTGACTTGCAACGGGCAACCGCGTCATAAATCATCATTTTTAATTCTCTAACATTTCCAGGGAAAGTGTAATTCATTAAAAGAATGATCAGCTCCTCTGGATATTTAGGAGGTTTTTTACCTAATGATAAAGCGGCATCTGTAATGAAATGCTCAAGCAAGACAGGTATGTCATCCTTTCTCTCCCGTAAAGGAGGTAAATGAATATGATGGGCTTTAAGCCTGAAGAAAAGGTCTTTCCTAAATTTTCCTTTGGTAACCAACTCCTGAAGTTCCTGATTTGTTGCCACTATTATGCGAGTATCTGTTTTCTTTGAAATATCAGAACCAAGCGGATAATATACTTTTTCCTCCAGCACCCTTAAAAGCTTGATTTGTGATGACTCAGTGAGGTCTCCGATTTCATCAAGAAACAGTGTGCCTTCTTTGGCTTTAGCAATTAAACCTTCTCTGTTAGATATTGCTCCTGTAAATGCTCCTTTTCTATGTCCAAAGAGAGTATCAGAAAACATCGTATCATCAAGTCCTGCAACATTTACTGCTACAAATTCTCCTTTTCTTTTGCTAATCCTGTGAATTGCCCTTGCAACTATCTCTTTACCTGTGCCTGTTTCTCCAGTAATCAAAATAGGCTGGTCAGTCTTTGAGATAACTTCAATGTATTTAAAAATTCCCCTCATTTTTTTATTAATAGTAATAAACTCAGAAAAAGCTTCCTCATTCTCAAGCTTGTCTTCTATTAATCTGTATTTTAATCCTTTAATTTCCTCTTTTAGTCGGCTTGTCTCTAATGTTTTTTTAATGGAATAAATTAATTTATTTTTTTCCACTGGCTTTACAAGATAATCACATGCTCCAAGCCTCATACATTCTACAGCAACCTCTATTTCCTTAGTTGCTGTTATTATGATTATGGGTATTTCGGGATATTCTAAATTTAAAAATTTAAGCATTTCAATCCCTGAAATGTGGGGTAAAGACAGGTCAAGGATAATAACTGAAAAAGACCTTTCATTTAAAATTAAAGGAAGTTCTCTGGGGTCTTCAATTAATATAATGTCATTTATACCTTCCTGTTTTAAAAGAAGAGAACAAGTATACAAAAAATTTTTCTCATCGTCAACTATTGCTACACTATAATTAAAGTTTTCCATCTCTACTGTCCAAAGGGAAAATATATTTTTACGGATGTGCCTATATTTTCTTCTGAATTTATAATAATTTCTCCGCCATACTCTTCAATAATAGATTTTGATAAATAAAGCCCAAGTCCTGAGCTTCCTTTGGTTGAAAAAAATGGTTCAAAGATGTGGGGCATTAAGTTTTTTGATATACCAACTCCCTCATCTCTGATTTCTATGAATACTCTGTTTCCTTTTGTGCCAGTAAAAATCTGTATAGCTTTTTTTTTATTAGGCAATGACTGCATTGCATTTGTTAATAAGTTTACAATAACTTGTTCCAGTTTCTGAATATTCACTTTAATTTTAGGCAAAGACTCTCCGAGCTGAAGACAGAATTTATCAGTATACATTGAAATGTGATAGTTAAGAACATTAATAACCCTTCTTATAATTTCATTAACATCAACCAATGAGGCTTGAGAAATAAAACCTTCCTTTATATACTTTTTAAAATCATACATCCTATCAGATATTCTGTGAATTCCCTCAATAAGAGACATCATAAGTTTTGGAATGACTTTGTCAATTTCTGATGACGAAATTCCACCAACTATGAATTCACCATTTTCTTTCTCGTACTCTTTGATTAACTTAAAAACATCATCCCATGCCTGAAGCACAATTCTTAAATTGTTTACCATGAAATTGCAGATATTATCTATTTCATGGGATATGCTGGAAGTGACTAAATCTATGGACTTGAATTTGTCCTGAATAATTAATTGTGCATTTTTTCTTCGCCTTTCTTCTTTATTTTTGATTTTTTCTGTAATGTCTTTGAAGGTGAGCACAATTACTCTACGGTCATTATTTGCCACAGGATACAGATTAAAAAGCAAAATGCCTTTTTTACCATCAAATCTCTTAAATGTTATAACTCTCTTTTCTTCGGAATAGTGGCAATTCTGCATTAATTTTAAAAAATTCTCATATTCGTCTCTTTGAAAAAAAACAGACAAGTCTGAACTGCCTGCGAAAAATTCTTTTGCCTTTTCATTTAAATAGATAATTGACAACCTTTCTGGATCAAAAACAACCAAAGGTTCTGGATAGGAAGCAATAAATTTTGAAAAAATCTCCGTAAAAACTATTTCTTCTTGAAATATCTTCATTCTATTTTTGTTTCTCTTTTTCCTTTTTTTACTTCTCCAATCAACTTTGCCCTGTATTCGTTATTGTTTAATAAATTCAATGCCACCTCCACATCTTTGTTTTCAATCACAAAGATATAGCCAATTCCCATATTGAAAACTCTAAACATTTCTTCTTCGTTTATTTTTCCGATATCTTGAATCAACTTAAATACTGGATGTATTTCCAAACTATCTTTATAAATAACAGCTCCAACGTTTTCTGGAAATATTCTCGGAAGATTTCCCGGAATTCCTCCACCAGTTATATGTGCCATGCCTTTAATTTTTACCCTTTCCTTCAGAGAATTAAAGGCTCTCACATAGATCTTTGTTGGCTTTAATAACTCTTCTGCAACAGTGCATCCCAATTCTGGTATATATTGGTCAATCCTGTATTTTGCAACATCAAAAAATACTTTTCTTGCCAATGAAAAGCCATTACTGTGAAGCCCAGATGATGAAACGCCTATTATTGCATCGCCTTCTGTAATCTGAGAACCATCAATTATTTCCTTTTTATCAACAATTCCAACTGCAAAACCAGCCAAATCATACTCATTTTCCCTATAAAAACCCGGAAGCTCTGCAGTTTCTCCTCCAATTAAAGCACAACCTGACAATCTGCATCCCTCAACAATTCCCTTTATAACCTGCGATGCCTTCTCAGCCATAAGCTTTCCTGTTGCAAAATAATCAAGGAAAAACAAAGGCTCTGCTCCAACTGTAAGGATATCATTTACACACATGGCAACTAAGTCTATACCAACTGTGTCGTGTTTGTCTGCCTCAAAGGCTACTTTGAGCTTTGTTCCGACTCCGTCTGTTCCGCTTACCAGTATAGGCTCTTTATATTTATTTGCATCAAGCTTAAAAAGACCTGCGAAGAGACCTATATCAGTCATTACCTCTTTGCGAAAAGTAGTTTTCACCATTGGTGAAATTAGATGAACAAATCTTTCTGCCTCGTCAATATCAACGCCTGCCTGTTTATAAGTTAAACTCATAAAACCTCCACTATTTTCATACTTATATCAACAGCTGGAGCTGAATGGGTTAATGCTCCAGAAGATATGAAATCAACACCTGTTGATGCTATTTCTCTTACATTTTCCAGAGTTACTCCACCTGATACCTCAAGTAATACTTTGTCCTTTGCAAACTCAACAGCCTTTCTCATTTTATCCAAATCAAAATTATCAAGCATTACAATTTCTGCACCTTCATCTATTGCCTCTTTTAGTTCTTCAAGATTTTTTACTTCAATCTCAATCTTTTGATGCACAGATTGATCTTTGACTTTTCTTAAAGCTTCTTTGACAGAACCTGCTATTTTTATATGATTATCCTTTATCAGAATTGCATCATAAAGAGCAAATCTATGATTAAAGCCACCTCCAATACGAACAGCGTATTTTTCCATAAATCTTAAACCGGGAGTTGTTTTTCTTGTATCAAGAATTTTCACATTATAACCTTCAACTTTTCTTATAAATTCTCTCGTCAGGGTAGCAATTCCTTAGAGACTTTGAAGTAAATTAAGTGCAATGCGCTCACCAGCAAG
>JBEPZQ010000013.1:12609-17826 GCA_041640755.1 Thermodesulfovibrio sp.
AAGTAGAAGTTTTGCATTAGCCTGAATTGATGCAATAACTTCACCTTTCTTGATAAAATCTCCATCTCGGTAAAATTCTTTTATTTCTATATTCTGACTCTGGGGGATGTAGCTTTCTTTTAATATCTGAAAAAGTCTTTTCACAAAGGGCATTCCAGCAAGGACAAGCTCTTGTTTGCATATTATATTCGCTTTTGCAAAGCAGTTTTCAGGGACAATGAGCTCGGAAGTTATATCTCCATTTCCAATATCTTCTAAAATTGACAGCTTTAAAATCTCATCAACCAGGGGGCTAAACATTACTTTTTGAGAAATAGTCTTAAAAGTCCGAAAATTCCTCCTGCTACTGCTGTCACTGCAAGAGCACTTTTCCAATCAAACAGGGTGGTCACATTACCTTCAATGTTTTTTCCAATGACAATCAAGGAAGCTGAGTTTTGAACCTCAACATTATTTCCAATGACAACACCAGCTGCTGACCTTTTTAATTTTGCCTTTTCTTTCCCTATTGCAACAGGACACAAAGAAGCATTTATCTCTGCCTTCTCTGCCATTGTAACAGCGGTAATGCATTGATTTAGATTAAGCTCATTGGAATTTACAAAACCAATTGCTCCTTGAGTGACCTCAGCCTTCTCAGCATCAACGCTTAATGCACAAATTTGCTGCATCTCAGCGCTTCCAGCCTCAACAGCCCTTACAGTGCTTTGCTTTATGGTCATAAACTCTGCCTCAACTATATCCATACTTTGCTTTTCTATTTCTATTCTCTCATCCATGACTGCCTCCTATCCTAACTCTTCAAGAATCTTAAGATTCTCTTTTATTTTATCATTTCTCACCAAAAGTTCTTCATATTTTTCTTTGTCCTTTTGAACCACATCCTTTGGAGCATTTTTAATGAAGTCTTCATTCATAAGTTTTTTGTTTAAAAAATTTATATCCTGCTCAGTTTTTACAAGTTCCTTTTGGAGTCTCTTTTTCTCTTGCTCAATATCTATAAGGTCTTTCACTGGAATATATATCTCAAATCCCCTTTTTACTGAAATTGCAGAACCCCTTTCCCTTTCAATATCCTTTGAAATATTTAATTGACTGACCCTTGCCAGCTTTAATATAAATTTTGCGCCCCATCTCAAGACTTCTTCTGCTTCATTTGTCAATGTTTTTATATACACATCAAGATTTAATGAAGGCGGAATATTAAGCTCTCCTCTTATGCTTCTAATTCCTGAAATTGCATCAATTACATATTCCATCTTCTGCAATGCTTCCTCATCTTTTCCTATTAGTTCAGTGGTTGGATAGGGGGAAATCATTATGGATTGAGGCTTTTTAAGAATATTGAGCCATATTTCCTCTGTGACAAAAGGCATGAATGGATGAAGAAGCTTTAGCACATTTTCAAAGGCAAAGAAAAGGCAGTTAACCGTCTCTTCTTTGTCTCCGTCACCATAGAGAACAACCTTTGAAAATTCTATAAACCAGTCGCAGAACTCATGCCAAAGGAATTGATAAATAGCACTGGCAGCATCATTAAATCTGTATGAATGAAGAGCTGAATTCGTTTCAGCTATTGCATCTGAGAGCTTTGACAGGAGCCATCTATTTTCAGGCGATTTTACATCTTCAATGCTTAAACTTTCCTTTGTTCTCAGATGATAAAAGCCCATCATGTATTTCATTGCATTCCATATCTTATTGATAAATCTTCTGTATCCCTCTACTCTCTCCTCAGAAAACTTAATATCCCTTCCCTGTGCAGCGAAGGCAGCAAGTGTAAATCTAAAGGCATCAGAGCCATATTTTTCTATCATTACAAGAGGGTCTATAACATTGCCCTTTGACTTACTCATCTTCTGTCCCTTTGAATCCCGCACAAGGGCATGAATATAAACATCTTTGAATGGGATATCATTCATGAATTTCAAGCCCATCATTATCATTCTTGCTACCCAGAAAAATATTATATCAAAACCTGTAACAAGGACATCCGTTGGATAAAATCTCTTTAAATCTTCTGTTTCATCGGGCCATCCAAGTGTTGAAAATGGCCAAAGGGCTGATGAAAACCAAGTATCAAGTACATCTGGGTCTTGAACAAGTTCGCTACTTCCACAATATGGACAGGTTTTTACATCTTCCTTGCCTGCAATAGGTTTAACTTCAATAGTAATCTTTATAATCTTTGCCTTTTGTTCAATCTCCTCCTTTGAAACGCCAAGTTGCCTTAACTCCGTATAAGTGCCGCTCCAAATTTCTTTGCCATTGATTTTTATAGGTTTATAAAATCTGATCTCAATTAAATCGCCCTGCTTAATGCCTTTTTCAGTTTTGCAATCTGCACAATACCATACAGGAATTCTGTGTCCCCACCAAAGCTGCCTTGAAATACACCAATCTCTTATATCCCTCATCCATGCGTAATAGTTATTAACCCAGCTTTCAGGAATAAAACGAATTTTACCTTCTTCTACAACCTTCACAGCAGGTTCAGCAAGTGGTTTTATCTTTACAAACCACTGAACAGTCTGGAAAGGCTCTATGGTTGTCTTGCATCTGTAACAATGACCTACTGCGTGTTTGTGCTTTTCAATTTTTTCAAGTAGTTCAAGTTCTTTGAGGTCATTGATTATTTTCTCCCTTGCCTTATATCTGTCAAGTCCTTTATAAGGACCTGCCTCATCTGTCATCTTACCATCTTCGTCCATAATACAAACATAAGGCAAATTATGCCTTTGAGCAATTTCTGCGTCATTGAAATCATGGGAAGGAGTAACTTTTACAGCACCTGTTCCAAACTCCATATCAACAGCACTGTCTGAAATCACAGGAATTTCGCGATTAATGAGGGGGAGGATTAGTGTTTTCCCAATGAAATCTTTATATCTCTTGTCTTCAGGGTTGACAGCTACAGCAGTATCACCAAGCATTGTCTCAGGACGAGTTGTGGCAACTGTGATATACTGAGATGGAGCTTCTTTCAAAGGATACTTTATGTAATAAAGCTTTCCTTCTGTTTCTTCGTGCTCAACTTCAAGGTCTGAAAGAGCAGTATGGCATCTTGGACACCAATTAATAAGCCTTAAATCTCTATAAACCAAACCCTCTTCAAATAGCTTGAGAAAAACCTCTTTTACTGCTTTGCTTAATCCTCCATCCATTGTAAACCGCAATCTTGACCAGTCGCAGGATGAACCTAATCTTTTGAGTTGCTTTATAATTCTGCCACCACAAGCCTCTTTCCACTGCCAAACTTTTTTAAGAAATTCGTCCCTTCCAAGTGTATATCTGTCTAAACCCTCTTGAAGAAGCTGTCGTTCAACAACATTCTGTGTTGCAATTCCAGCATGGTCTGTTCCTGGCAACCACAAGGCATTGAAGCCGAGCATTCTTTTCCATCTGATAAGAACATCCTGTAGGGTAGCATTCAATGCATGCCCCATATGAAGTGTGCCAGTTACATTAGGAGGAGGAATTACGATGCAAAAGCTTGGTTTAGATAAATCTTCATCTGGTTTAAAGTATTCATTTTCTTCCCAAAATTTGTATAGCTTTGTCTCAACTTCATCAGGCTTGTAAGTCTCTGGAATTGATATTTCTTCCTTATGCATATTTTGACTCCACAACCTCCGTAAGTTTTTTAAATAGTGTTTTAACCTCTTTTCTTATCTCATCTTGAATATAGGGTTTCAAACTTTCCATAATTTCAGCTGGAACAAAGGAAACAGGCTCTTTTTTCTCTTCTTTACCAGAGAGTTTTTCAAGCAATTCATCCTTTGTAAAAGGCTTTACAATAACATCAACTCCAATATTTTGGAATAAAGTCATATCAAGGGTAGAATAAAAATTGGCAATCAGAAACACAGGCAAGCCAAATAAATTTTTTAACTCCAAACAAAAATCTAACAAACCAGCTTTATCAAAGTTCTCGTCAATTACTACAATATCTGGCTTAAATCTCTCAATCTTCCTTTTTGCATCATCATAGTTTGAACAAGCTATCAGACTGAAAGTGTCTTGCAAAAAATCTGATATAAAGGGGCTTTTTTCTAAAACTAAAGCTCTAATCATTTTTCTCTCTCCTTTGCTTCCAACTGCTTTGTTTTCATCCTTTTGACAAGCTCTTGATAGGAATGGTTGCGAATTATCTTATTGAACTGACTGCGATAGTTGCTCACAAGACTGACTCCTTCAATAATAACATCGTAAACTTTCCATTCTTTCCCTGTGAAATAAAGTCTGTAATCAATTGGAATTTCTTTTTTGTCAGTAGTAATTATTTTTGTTCTTACATAGGCATATGTTCCGTTTTCAATCTTCTCCTCAAGATAGATAACTTCTTCATTGGTATAGGATTCAATCTTATCAGCATAGGAACGCTCAAGAAGGTCTCTGTAGAGTTCCACAAATTCTTTTCTTTCCTGAGGAGTTCTTTCTCTCCAGTAAACTCCTAATGAACGCTTTGACATTTCCTCAAAATCAAAAACTTTGCCAATCTCCTGCCTTAATAATGCCCTTCTCTGCTGAGCCTTTGATTTTACCTTGTATTTAGGGTCTTTGAGAATACTTATCACTTTGTCAACTGTTATCTTAATCTGCTCCATAGGAGAAAGGGTTGCAAAGGCAAAGTTTGGCAATGTAAAAGCAATTAATATAAAGAAAATCAAAATTTTTCTCATCCATAACCTCCTGTTTAGTATTATATAGTATCCATAAAATCTTCTTTTCCAAATTAATTAATCACTCTTAGCGATTCGCTATCTAACATCTACTAACCACCAATCATCAATTCAGTCACCAAGCCTCCTAAAACGGTTAGCATTCCGTCTCTATATCATTGCGAGGGAATGAAGTGCCCGAAGCAATCTAAAAAGAAAGATTGATTCGTCGCTAAAGCTCCTCGTAATGACTGGAGGGGGATTCGCAACGATGGAAAACAAGTCTTTCCCGAGCCGAAGGCGTAGCAACCACTTGCAATGAAGCCCCTGTTCGTCATCGCTATGCTTACGACAACAGACCCAAATAATTTAAGAGATTGCTTCGCCTCCTTTGGAGGCTCGCAATGACGGAAGAGGAAAGCCTCGCAATTACTATATAAGTATTCACCATTCGCCATTTTTACTTCCTTTCCTCCTGATCAAGTCCTGATGCATAAAGAAGATTTGCTATTGCCATTTTTTGAAGATCGGAAGTGCGTCGTGTAGGGAAAGAGTG
>JBEPZQ010000014.1:0-9009 GCA_041640755.1 Thermodesulfovibrio sp.
AGATTGCCACGCTATCGCTCGCAACAGGGGGCTCGCAGTGACGAGTGTCTATCTCTATTTTTGGGATTAACAAAGGTTTTGCAAAAATCGCTCAAAATAGGTTTACTTTGGTAATAACTCAATTTATCTTGCATTAAAATGGCAATTTATGCTATAAAAAGTGAAATTTTTTGCAAGGAGGTTTTGGCTTATGAAGAAAATGCTTCTACTTTTTTTATCAATTATTTTTACCCTAACCTCATACTCAATTTGCACCGCGATTGAAAATGAATGGGGTGCATCTTTAAGGTTAAGGCAAGAAATTTGGGACAATGTTGTTGCATTAGGAACTAATCCGACAGCGCAGCCTGACAGGAATTTCTTTAGGTTAAGGGTGCAGATTTGGGATAAGGTTAAGTTTGATGATACTTTTTCAGTCTATGCAAGGCTTACAACGGAGCCAAAGTATTTTATTGGAGATTATAAGCTTCCTCTTGATAAGAAATCTCCTGTGGATGGACAGAGATTTGACCAAGATGAGATTGTATTTGATAATCTTTATTTGGATATCAAAAAGCCGGGGAATCTTCCTGTTAGCTTTAGAATTGGAAGACAAGATTTCTTAGGTCCTGACATGTATGGAGAGGGATTTTTAATACTTGATGGCACACCGGGTGATGGTTCAAGAACTTTTTATTTTAATGCTATAAGAGCAACTTTGCATCTTGCAAAAGAGCACAATATTGATATTGTCTATGTTTCAAATCCTGAGAGAGATATTTTCCTTCCAAGTATTCATCCATCCTATGATGATGGGAGAAAAGTTGCATATATTGAACATAAGAAAAGACTTACTGGTTCAAATGAGAGGGGTTTCTGGATTTATGGAAGGCATAAGTTAGCTGATTTTTTAAATGTTGAGCCATATTACATTTACAAAAAAGAAAAGGAATCAGACTTTATTAAACAGGAATCATACATAAACACCTTTGGATTAAGAGGTGTGCTTACAATTGAAAACTTCAAATTCAGAGCTGAAGCTGCAAAGCAGTATGGAAAATATGAAAACGGAACAAAAAGAAGAGGATTTGGAGGATATGCCTTTGCAGGATATGAATTTAAAAAGTGTCCTGTAAGTCCTTTACTTGAGGTTGGATATGTTTATCTTTCAGGAGATGACCAAAACACTACGGATAAAGATGAAGGCTTTAATCCACTTTTTTCAAGAGCTCCCCAATGGAATGAGTTGATTATTTACACCCTTGTTCCAGAAACTTCAGGAAAAGGTGGACCAATTCCAGGTTATTGGACAAATATGAAAATTTTTGTAACAAATCTCGTAATAAAGCCAATCAAGGATATGAGCCTTAAGCTTAGTTATCAACATCTTTGGGCGGATGAAAAAACAAATATAACTACAGATAATTACAAAGACATGTTTTCAAATGATGGAAAAGACAGAGGACACCTTTACGGTGCTGTATTAAGTTATAAATTCACAAAGAATCTTGACGGATTTATTCAGTATGAATACTTTGATCCAAAAAGCTTTTACTCAAACAAAGCAGAGTCAGCAAAATTCTTTAGATGGCAGCTTCAGTTCAAGATTTAACATAAAGGCTGGGCATCAGCCCAGCCTAAATTAGACCTCAATGGAGAGATTTTTAGTGAAGACCTTTGTGTTAGCCTGTCATTGCGAGACTCACCGAAGGTGAGACGTGGCAATTTCATAAAAAAGGCGAGATTGCTTCCTCCTCGCTTCGCTCGGAGTCGCAATGACGGTATGGATTGCATGGCAGTGACGGAAAAAAAAAGCCTTTCTATAGCTGAAGGCGTGGTATCCATTTGAAATGACGCTTAAAAATCGCTCAATATTAAATTAAAATGGAGGAAATACGATGTTAAAAAGACTTATAATTATACTAATATTTCTGCTAAGTAGCATATATCCCGCCTATGCGTGGGATTGTATGACACATGCCTATATTGCAAAAATGGCAGGATTAAACATTCCAGAGGCTGCATGTATGCCAGATATAACAAGAGATGACAATTATGACCTTCTTGCACCATTTCATTATCACGATGCAGCTCCTAATACTGTTGTTACAGTTGATTACATTGATAAATTCAAAATTACGGAATTACAACTTCTTCACAATGGTAAAAATTTCAAGGTTTATGTTCCCCGTCCTGCAGGAGTTTTGTACTGGAGGATTGTTGATATTTATGAAAAAATGAAATCCCTTGACAAAACAAAGCCTGACAATAAACTTGCCTATCAATACTATCTTGCGACAATAGCTCACTTTATCGGAGACCTTTCCCAACCCCTTCATAATTTTCCTTATGGAGATAACATTGCAAGCGATGGAAAGATATATGAAAATGAAGGCAATTTTAACCGTGAAAATCACATAAAATTTGATGAGGCATTCAGCGAATATTTGAAAAATGATTCGGATATAAATAAAAAAATTATGAATGCAGTTAAAGAAATTAATTTAGAATCTACTGAAGACCTAAAAAGAGAAATAGCAAAAATTGCAAACTCTGCATTGGAAATTGCGAATAAGTGTTACATTGAAAATAGAATTCCAAATGAAGAGGAGCTAATAAAGCAAGTTGCATCATCAATATCTCTTTTAAAAGCTGTGGTCAAATCAACGAATTGATGTCACCATGACATAGAACAAAATCATATTTTAAAGGGTCTTGGGAGTCTAATTGTTTTAAATTTTGAGTAATTTCAACGGCTGATTTTAAATCTGGAGTTTTTCTTTTCGTAAGTCCCAATCTTTTTGCCACATTCCAAACATGAACATCAAGGGGAATAAGAAGTTCATCTGGCTTTATGCTGTTCCAAATGCCAAAATCTATATCTTTGTCTCTTACCATCCATCTTAGAAAAAGATTTATCCTTTTGCATGGACTCTTCTTTGCAGGATGAGGAAGAAAATGCAGAAATCCATTTGTTTTAATGTTTTTTCCATAAATAGGTGATAAGTCAACTTTTAAGGCTTCATCCACAAAGTTAGATATTCTCTTAACTTGCTTGAGTAAAGGTTCTTGAATATCATTTTCTAAAGGGTTGCACTTAAAATAATTTTGCACAGTGCCTGATTCTCTAAGTAAATTCTTAAGCACAAATATAAACGCTGAGATATCGTATATGTTGCTGAATCTATATTTTAAGTTTTTTTTAAGCAAAAACTGAGGTTTAAAATTTATGACAAAATCAGCAGGATGCTCTCCCATAATTTTGAAAAGTTCATGAAGAAAGTTACAAAAACACTTAATACTTCCGTAAGCAAAGGATGAAGCAATTATTGCAGAGACTTCAATATCAAGAGGGTGGGAATATTTTTTTGGAAATTTAATTGGGTCATTTTGTATGGCAGATTCAAAGTCAAATTTGCTGTAAAGGCTTTCAAGCTTTTCTTTAAGGTGCATCATAATTTATAATATCTAAATTAAGCGATTTTTTTATACCTATGTTGAGAGTTTTTTCAGTATTATTGCAAGCATAATGAAGCAATTTTGTATTTTTAGATTGCGATGCTATCGCTCGCAAAATAGGAGTTGCAGTTATAAAAATTAGCATTAAAAGCGAGATTGCTTCGGGTGCTGTTGCACCCTCGCAATGACGAAGAAGGGACTTTATTGGAATGAAGAAGCATGTGGTTTTTGCATTACGAGAGAAACCCTCGCAATGGCTTCCTTTTATTATCATTGCGATGGCTTCCTTTCATGGTCATTGTGATGACTTCCTTTTATTGTCATTGCGAGCGAAGCGAAGCAATCTCATAGACTGTTTTGGGACTTTGTCCCCTGCAATGACTTGAAAATCGTTCAATTTAAGTAATAGAATTTTAAATCAATATTTGGAGGGAAGCAAATGGGAATGACAATAACAGAAAAAATTCTTGCAGAACATGCAGGAAAAAAAGAAGTTTCTCCTGGAGAAATAATAAATGCAAAAGTTGATGTGGTATTAGCAAATGATATTACAGCACCAATTGCAATAAAGGAGTTTGAAAGATTAGGCGTGAAAGATGTATTTGACAAAGAAAAAATTGCCCTTGTGCCTGACCATTTTACTCCACAGAAAGATATAAAAGCAGCAGAGCAGTGCAAGATGCTTAGGGAATTTGCAAAGAAATATAATATAAAACACTATTTTGAAATTGGAAGAGTTGGAATAGAGCATGCCCTTTTACCTGAAGAAGGCATTGTCCTGCCGGGAGACCTTATAATAGGTGCAGACAGTCATACCTGCACATATGGTGCTTTAGGAGCCTTTGCAACAGGTGTTGGCTCAACTGATGCAGCTGTCGCTATGGCAACAGGTGAGTGCTGGTTTAAGGTGCCAGAGACAATCAAGTTTGTATATTATGGAAAACTACAGAAATGGGTAAGTGGAAAGGATTTAATTCTATACACAATTGGAGATATTGGAGTGGATGGAGCATCTTACATGGCTATGGAATTTTCTGGCGAGCTTATTGAAAACATGCCTATGAGTGGAAGGTTAACGATGTGTAATATGGCTATTGAAGCTGGTGCAAAAACAGGAATTATTGTTCCAGATAAAATTACTGAAGAATATGTAAAACCTCGTGCAAAAAGACCGTATAAATTTTATACTTCTGATCCCGATGCAAAATATTTTGATATAAAAGAGTATGATTGTTCAAAGATACCACCTGTAGTTGCATGCCCACATCTTCCATCAAATGTTTTTCCAGCTGCAGAACTTACTCATATAAAAATAGACCAAGTTGTAATTGGTTCATGCACAAATGGAAGGCTTGAAGATTTAAGAGAAGCAGCTATGGTAATTAAGGGAAGAAAAGTTCATCCAGATGTAAGAATGATTGTAATTCCTGCAACGCAGAAAATTTATATGCAGGCAATGAAAGAAGGACTTATTGAAATATTCGTTGAAACTCAGGCTGTTGTCTCCCCTCCAACATGTGGTCCCTGTCTTGGTGGGCATATGGGAATTCTTGCAAAAGGTGAAAGAGCCATTGCAACAACAAATAGAAACTTTGTTGGAAGAATGGGACATCCTGAATCTGAAGTTTATCTCAGTTCTCCGGCAGTAGCTGCAGCTTCTGCTGTGCTTGGTAGGATTGGAACTCCGGAGGAATTAGGACTTTAACGCTTTTAAAATTTTATTTTCCATTTGTCGCATTTTTTTTGCATCCTGAGGGGAGGCTTCATGGTCATAGCCTAACAGATGAAGTATGCCGTGAACAAGGAGTCTGTTTATTTCCTGCCAAAAAGTTGCTCTATACTGCCTTGCCTGAATGAGAGCTTTCTCGGGATTTATCAAAATTTCACCAAGATAGATTTCATCTTCATGTGTTTCATCAATGAAAGAAAAAGATAAAACATCGGTTAGGTAATTTTTGCCTCTGTATTTGTAATTTATCTCCTTCATCTTTTTACTGCCTATTAAAACTACTGAAATGGAAATGATTTTTCCCTCAGAGGCTTTCTGGCAAATTTCTTTGGACAGGAGCCTTAAAATTTTCTTTGATGAAGATAATACCCTTTGGGGTGATATTTTTATCTTTCTTTGTCTATTAATTACATCAACTTGCAGTTTCAAGCTTTTTTTCATCTTTTTTCTCTTCAGGATATGGAATTCTTCTGTGAAAAATGCCTGTTAAAACATGCTCAAATTTGATTTTAATATTATTCAAATCTTTTAAAGTTATATCACATTCATCAAGTTGTCCATCAAGAAAGATTTTTTCAATGATTTTGTCTATCAGATTTGAAATCCTTGCTGGTGTGGGATCATCAAGGGCTCTTGATGAGGCTTCTATAGCATCAGCAAGCATTATTAATGCAGCAAGCTTGGTTTGAGGTTTAGGACCCGGATAGCGATAATCCATTTCAGATGGAGGAGTTTCTTGTTCTCTTAATGCCTTTTGGTAAAAATATGTAATCAATGAACTGCCATGATGCTGTTGAATGATATCTTTTATAATTTCTGGCAGATTAAACTCATTTGCGAGTTCAACTCCGTCTTTAACATGGGAGATTATAATTAAGCTGCTTAGGTGGGGACTTAGTTTTTCATGTTTGCTTACACAGCCTATTTGATTCTCCACGAAATATTCAGGCATTCTCATCTTACCTATGTCATGATAATATGAAGCAACCTTTGCAAGGAGTGGATTTACTCCAACAACCTCAGCTGCAGACTCTGCAAGAGTGCCAACAATGATACTATGATGATAAGTGCCGGGTGCCTCTAAAGAGAGCTGTTTCATTAGGGGGTGGTCTATATCAAGAAGTTCAATAAGACTTAGTGGAGTGGCAATATTAAAAAATTTTTCCAACAAAGGTAAAATTAAAAAACATAATGCGGATACTGAAAAACCATTAAAAAAGGAAAAAACAAGCAAAAGATAAGCTGAAGACAGAGAGAATTGCTCAGATATTAACATAATAGAAATACCAGCAGTTATAGTCATTAAAATTATGTATACTCCTGCATTTATTATATCACTTCTTTTTTTCACTCTTATCAGGGTAAAAGCTGCAACAAGACATGTTATAAAAACATAAACTGGAAACAAAGATGTTTTAATCCAGATGCTGACTAATAAGGTTAGAACCAACGAGAAAGTAATAGCAGTATGAAAATCAAAAATCATAACAACTATTACAGCGCCTATGGCTAATGGAATTCCAAAGTAATGAAGTAAGTATTGCTCAATCCCTAATCCCTTTGAAAAAATATTAAAAAAATACTCAAATGCTCTACAGACTATCAGATTGAATAAAATAAGAATACCAAGAAGAAAAAGCATTTTTTTCTTTGCAAAGTATGCTGGTTTGTATCTCCTTAAATCTCTGTAGAAAAATACAAGAATAATAAAAACTAATGTGAAAACTCCTAAAAAAGATAAAACTCCAGATTTGTAATCATGCAATAGGAAAGAAGAAAGAAATGTTAAAAAAACAATAAAATAAAGTGCTTCTTGTTCTATGAAAGGTATACTTCCTTTGCCATTTTGAGTTTTTTTAAATTTTTCTATAAACTTTCTTATATTGCTTTTATCTTTTTTTGCTTTTTTAAGTGTCTGATTGTCTTTCGTATTTTTCATATGCCTTTATGATTTTTTGAACGAGTCTGTGCCTTACCACATCTTTTTCTGTAAAATAAATAATCCTAATTCCTTTAATATCCTTGAGAATTTTAACTGCCTCAACCAATCCTGATACTTTTTGAGGAGGAAGGTCTATTTGGGTAATATCTCCTGTTATAACAGCCTTTGAGCCAAAACCAAGTCTTGTAAGAAACATCTTCATCTGTTCAGTGGTTGTATTCTGTGCTTCATCAAGAATTATAAAAGAATCATTCAGTGTTCTTCCTCTCATAAATGCGAGAGGAGCTATCTCTATTGCTCCCTTTTCAATTAATTTGGAAGCTTTATCAAGGTCAAGCATATCATAGAGTGCATCATAAAGAGGTCTTAAGTAAGGGCTTACTTTTTCTTCTATAGCTCCCGGGAGGAATCCTAATTTTTCTCCTGCCTCAACTGCAGGTCTTACAAGAACAATCCTTGATACTGTTCGGTTAAGCAGAAAATGAATTGCCATTGCCATAGCAAGATATGTTTTACCCGTGCCAGCTGGACCAATTCCAAAAACTATGTCATCCTTAAAAATTGCATCTATATACTGTTTTTGCGTTTCTGTTTTGGGAATAATAACTCTTTTTTTTGATGGTATTGGTATTCCGCCCTTAAAAAGCCCAACTATTGAAACAGGCTTTCCCTCCTTAAGTGACTGAATAGAATGCATCACATCCTCTGGTTTAATAACATATCCCTCTTTGTTAACAGCTCTGATTTCTTCTATTATCTGCTCAGCCTGCTTGACTTCAACTTCATCTTCTCCTTGAATAATGAGTTTATTGCCTCTAACGCTTAAACTCACCCTCAAGGCTTCTTCAATAAGCTTAAAAATTTTATCTAAGCCTCCGTGAAGGAACGGATATTCACGCTCTTCATCAAGTTCTAATGTCTTTAAAATTTTTTACCTCCTCTTTGACTCTTTTGATAGCTTTAAAATGAAATTTTCAAAGCCCTTTTCATTCAATTCTGAAGAGATTAGCTTGGCTTCTTGAAAAGTTTTGTATTTACCAACTCTTACTTTAAATAAATTTTCTTCTTTCGTAATGAATGACTTATATCCCTGTTGAATAAGCTTGTCATTCATTTTGTTTGCCTTTTCCAAATCTGAAAACGCACCAACCTGAATTGTAAAATAAGGCTGTTTTTCAGGAGATTTTGATGTGGCAGTTTTTGTTATTTTTTTTGCTTTTGATTTAATTTTTGGTTTTTCTTCTGTTTTAGCTGACTCAACTTTACTACTTTCTTTTAGAGGCTTTGTAGTTTGTTCATCCTTTTTTACTTGAACTTTTTCTTCCTTTGGAGAGTTTTTTTCAGTGCTGGATTGGGCAAGTTGTTTTTGCTGAACCTGCTCTTCTTTTGGTTGAATCTGCTGAGTTTGTTCTTTAATTTGTTCTTGCTGAGGAGGCTGTGTTTTTTCTTGTTTTTGCTCAACTTGTAAAGGCTGGGCTTCCTGTTTTGTGGCAAAGGCTGTTTCTACAGTAGATGGCAACACTGTTTTTTCTGAACTGTCAGGTTTTTGAATATAAATCTGTTTTGCAGGCACAGTAAAATAACCTATTAAATAGCCTATAATTATGCCTAATATTGCAATAGATGATAGAATAACAACAAATACTTTCTTATTAATCACGATTAGTTCATCTCCCTTTTGTATCATAAGATTAACATAGCATCACCATAGGAAAAAAATCTATACTTTTTCTCTATGGCTTCCTTATATGCTTTTTTTACTTTATCAATTGAGCAAAAGGCATACAAAAGTGCAAGAGGTGTAGAACGGGGAAGATGAAAGTTCGTAATTAATGCATCAACTATTTTAAATACATAACCGGGGTAAATGAAAATGTTAGTTGAGCCTCTGACTGTAAAC